>CATLEQ010000351.1 GCA_949915905.1 uncultured Lachnospiraceae bacterium
GTTCGTGGCACCTGATGCCGTATATCAGGACAGCAGGCGGGGAGGCCCGGTCGGCATCACGACCAAGGCCGAGGACAAAGATTTGGCGGCACTGTTTACTTACCTTGACTGGACTTATACGCTGGAAGGTGCAAAAGTCATCCGAATCGGCCTCGATGCCGAGCAAATCGCAGCCTCGACGTTGAATCCGAATACCTATGCGGATTATGACATTGAGGCGGCATATACCGAGTCCACGGACGAAGCCGGGAACATCGTACTGAAAAAAACATTTGATGACTCTAACGCCATCGGCGGTTCTTTAATCGCACAGCGAATGGATACCGGATTGAAGCTGACCAGCAACGGGGAATATTGCATTGTTGACCGGGGCAACCCGATGGTCAACACCAAGGCCGAAGAACAATGGACGAAATACTTAAGCACGGGAAGCGTCTCCGAATATGCTACCCTATTAAGCCCGGAGGAATCCGAGCAATACGGAAAAATCAATACGGCCTGTGTAGACTATCAGGCACAGAACGTTCCGAACATCATAAAGGGTACGCTTGACTGGGATACGTATGTCAAAGGATTTGAAAATATCGACACGGACGCGGCGGTCGCCATGCTGCAAGAACATGTGAAGTGAAAAGCCTAAGCCTGAAGATGCAAAAAATACAAGGCCATGGTGGAAAGTACTTATGCTTTCCACCATGGCCTGGCATTTTTGATTGACAAATCGTAGCACATTGGCGAACATTGGCATACAAGCACTGGCACTACCCTTCATTCACATTAATGTTGGAAAAATCCTGAGCGAACTTCACCGCCATCTGGGAAAGTTTTTCCAGAATCTGCTCTTCCTCGAACAACTTGTAATTTTCCACATACGCATAGTAACTGCCATAAATCAAATGCGAAATCCCGATATTGAAATCCGCGTCATGCTCAAGTTCTGGAAATTCACGAAAAATGTGTTCCTTCATGGTCTGCTCAATGCGGTGCGGCAACTCCCAAAACTGTGCACCGGAAAATAATACGCTCGTAATCTCGGGAAACTTGCTAAATATTTGAAAAGTTTCTCGCGTGAACCTTATGGGGTCTGAAAAGAGCAATCCCGGTTTCTGAATTCCATTATACATTTTCCGAACCACGTCCTTTTGCATCTGCTCCGACAAGTCATAGATGTCCTTATAATGGAGGTAAAACGTCGCCTTGCTAATCTCAGCCGCTTCCGCCAGTTCCCTTATCGTGATGCGCTCTAACGGCTTCTTCGCCCGCAACTGCAAAAAAGCATTTTCTATATTTCGAAGTGTTTTTTTCTCTCTTAAATCCATGACCCTATCCCTTCATCCAATCTATCTTGAAAAAATAAAACAGAAGCCGATTGAACAGAGAGTCCGGCTTACCGGACTCTCGCGCCGGAGCGCGGCTGCGACAGCAGCCATTTTCCATAGGCGCGAAGTGCGCATCCCCCGGAGTGTTTTGTATCATAGGGAACGAAGTTTCCTATGATACAAGAAAGAGTTCGTTAACGAACGTTTTGGACGAATCGTTCGCTTTCGTTTGCATTATGGTAAATATGTTCCAGCAATTCGGCACATTTTTCCTCGTCATAATCTGGCGCGTACTTCCTGGCGGCATCGTAAATCTGCTGGATGACATGCTCGTCCTCTTCCAACATGTCCGCAATTTCGCATACGTCACAGTTTTTTCGCAACTTCTTAAACACTTGTGATACCAACTTTTCTAATCGGCCCTCTTTTATTCCGTCTTCCCTGCCCTCTTTTATTCCATCTTCTTTGCCATCCTCATATAGCATTTTTTCACGCTCGAATATTTTCATATACTCCAATGTCACCCCACTATCCTGCTTGATTTTCGTCACCATTTTGTGAATATCTCGAAGCATCTGATTGCAAGCATTAGCCTTGGTGGTCTCTTCCATGTAACGCAAAAGCTCTTGAAGTTCCTTGGAAGGATTGCCATCTCTTCCCTTGGTATACAAAAACAACGTTTTGGCACCGTCGTCATACGGCATGTCCGGCAGTTCCACACAATGGTTTTTTACCGTGTAAACCATGCGGTCATGGCCAAACGGGTCATATGGCATCATGAAAATGACAACCACCCGCTTGAGTGCCTCGTAGCCCTGTCCGGATTTGAGACACTCTTGATCCAGCATTGAATGGTAGAATCGTCCCCTTTGCGGCAATGCCTTTTTCAAAGACTCCTTCTCATTTTTATCCGGTTCCATATCGAACAACGTGCCACTTAATTCGTCGTCCTCCTCTTCGATATAGACATCCAGCCTGGCACCGTGCAGATTCGTGTCTGCCCCCAAGTACACTTTCTGCGGAACAATTCTTATCTTGTCCAGTTTCACGTCCAAAATGGTTCCAAGAAGCCACTTGCAAAACCGCTCCCCGATTTCCGGGTAGGTGACCATCTTTCCAAATAAGAAATCATCCAACAAGTTCAATTCCTGCAATGTTCGTTTCTCCATAAATCTTCTCCTTTCATTGTAGGGCATTGTCGGAAAATTTCAAGTGGATTTTTGCAGAAAATGAAAAATAGTTTCAGAAACTATTCTCGACAATCCCTATTTCACCATGGTTATGTAGTTACCTATGGTATCAGCAATTTAAAATTCATACTGGGATTTTTTCGAATTATCTGGAAATTATCCGCCAACCGTCCCCCGTTGGAAGATGAATTCAGAATCTTTATGCGAAGCCTGAAAGACCTCGCCTCCCGGATACGTGTTTGAATCTTAGCACGTTTCGCGAGGCGTGTCAATCGGGAACATTTGTTTTCTAGAATTGTTTCTCTTGACCTATAGTACGAACTCCCCCACTGTCACAAATTGCATTCGTATTTGATGAACATGAACGGCATTTACGGTATTACAAACTAGTTCAAGAACGCCACCGGCGTTCTTGCGGCGGCGCACAAGTCAGCTATGCTGGCAAAATACATCTTTGTGCACCTGCCATCCGCCGGAGGCATATCACAACGTCACTTTACGATTACCCGCACTCTGTCCAGGTTCTTACACTGGGTAAAAATGTCCGTGGCATCGCCATAGCGGTTGCTCTTTACCTTGATGACCGGGAAATAGATCCCCGGCTTGTCAAACGTATGCGCCGCCGACACGTTTGCCACGCGACCGTCCTCCTCCAAGGCAAGTTCGAGCGTCCGCGAAAAATCATTCGTCTTTTCGAAATCCCATGCGGCCTCCGTCACGCATTTCTCACCGTTTGCATACGAGTCCACGACCGGTTGCATAATCTCGTCGCCGACCGCCAACCCCTCCAAGGTGTTTCCGTTATTGCTGCCGTCAAACGCGCTGCTGACCGTGATCACGCCGTCGTCAATTGACTCCACCGGCGTTTCCTTCCCCGCCGCCGCACCGCTTAAGACCCGCACACGGCAATGGAACAAATACGCGCCTTCCAGCGGGTTTTCCTTCATCCGAATCTGCGGAGCGTCCATGTTTCCGGTCATCGTGTTAATCCAGCTGTTGTCCACGCTGGTAAACTCTTCCCCATTCTATCCGGAAATTCCCGATGAAGACTGGATTGAACGGAACATTCTCTCCTACGTAAAATACGGGCAGACAGATTCGTTGTCCCAATAGCGGCTGGACTCCAACGCCCTGCTTATTCGACAGATTAATCGGTATGTCCAGTCCCATTTGTATGAAAAAATCTCTCCTGCCTCCGCGGCCCTGGCACTTAACAAAAACTGCACCTACCTATGCACCTGTTTTAAGAAAGAGACCGGGAAAACCATCGCGAATTATATTCAGGAATGTAAAATAGACGAGGCCAAAAGGCAGCTCGAATTCGGCAGCCTTGGCATCACTGAAATCAGTGAATTATTATGTTTTACGAACGCCAGCTATTTCTGTAAAATTTTCAAAAAATGGAGCGGGGTCAGCCCGGCACGGTTCCGAAAAGGATAAGAAATATACTATTTTCAAAAATCTTTTTATGTGATATGATACTTCCAGACAACCACAAAAATACTTGAATAAAGACATTTCTAAATCAGATTCAAAACATTGCCATTAACTAAGGGGGAATACACCATGGCTTTTGACGGAATCGTCGTGGCGGGCCTGGCGGCCGAACTGCGTGAGGCATTACTCGGCGGCCGGATTGCAAAAATCGCCC
>CATLEQ010000352.1 GCA_949915905.1 uncultured Lachnospiraceae bacterium
GGGAGGACATGGCGGTCGTGGACTGCGATGGCGTGTCCTCCCTGGCCTTGCACGAGAGTGAGCGGGCGATGCTTTCCGAGGTGCAAAATGCCGGTTTTGGAAAAATCGTCGTGATTTTAAACAGCGTCAATCCGATGGAGGTCGGTGATTTGAAGGATTATGGAGTGGATGCCGTGCTCTGGATCGGAAATCCGGGATTTTATGGCCTGACAGGCGTGGTGGACGTGCTTGACGGAACCGTGAATCCGTCAGGACGCCTGGTTGACACGTTTGCAACGGTTTCTACCTCGTCGCCGGCCATGATGAACTGGGGAAACTATACGTACGAGGGGACACAAAACGACAAGTACGTGGTATATTTGGAAGGAATCTACGTCGGGTACAAGTATTATGAAACACGTTACGAAGACGTGGTGCTGGGACGGGGGAACGCTTCGTCCGGCAAAGGATGCCATGCGTCGGAAGGGAGTTGGAATTACGCCGACGAAATGCTTTACACGTTCGGCTATGGGATGAGCTATACGACGTTTGAGCAGACACTGGATGATTACGAATATGACGAAAAGGATCAAACGTTCCGATTTTCCGTAAAGGTGACGAACACGGGCGATGTCGCGGGCAAGGAAGTGGTTCAATTGTACGCGCAGCAGCCGTATACGGAGTATGACAAGGAAAACCTGGTAGAAAAGGCGGCCGTGCAAATCGTGGGCTATGGAAAAACCGGGGAATTGAAACCGAAGGAAAGTGAGACGGTTGAAATTACGGTGCCGTTGTATTTCCTTGCCTCTTATGACTGCCATGGTGCGAAGGGGTACGTCCTGGACGCGGGAAATTACTATTTTGCCATCGGTTCGGACGCACATGACGCACTGAACAACATATTGGCGCAAAAGGCGGACGAAGGCGAAGACGTAAATGCAAAGCTGATGACCGATGCCAATGGCAAGGCGGTGAAAGGGGACGCGGAAAAGGTCGTCGTTTATGACGATATCAAGAAGCTGGATACGGAAACGTTTCGGTACTCCATTTATGAGGAGGACGTGGAAGTCACCAACCAATTTGACAATGCGGACGTCAATTATTATTATGGCGGGACGGAGCATGAACAGACATACTTGTCTCGCCAGGATTGGGATGACACGTATCCGGAGACGGCGCGTTTGCCCATCACGGAACAAATTGCCGCGGACATGGATCAGTTTTTTGATGACAAGACGTCGGCAGTTTCCGTCGGGGAAGTGACGGTGGAGCAACCGGCGGACCTCACGCTTGCGGACATGGCGGGAGTCGGGCTGGAAGAGGAGGAAGATGTCGAGAAATGGTGGACGTTCATCGAGCAGATGTCCATCGGTGAATTGGCGAAGGGAACCGGAGACCAGTTCGGAACCCGTTCGGTGGCCAGCGTGGGAAAGCCTTCGGCAAGCTTTTCGGAAGGACCGGAGGGAATTAGTGTCAAATATTTGTTTGATGACGAGAAACAAGCGACCGGATTTTCATCAACCCCCGTGCTGGCGGCGACGTGGAACAAGGAACTAATGGTCCGCAGGGGCGAACTGGAGGCGGAAGAGGCATTGTATTGTGGAATTTGCGGCTTCTTCAGCCCGGGAAACAACCTGCATCGCTCTCCGTTCCTGGGGCGTTATGCCGATTATTGGACGGAGGACGGCTTGTATGCGTATCTGTCGGTTTCAAATCTGACCAGGGCGTTGTCGGAAAACGGCATGATATCCATGATGAAGCATTTTGCGGCCAACGAGCAGGAAACGAACCGGCAGGGTGTTTGCACCTTCATGTCGGAGCAACGGCTTCGCCAAGAAAGCCTGCGCGCGTTCGAGGGACCGTTCACAATCGGCAAGTCGCTCGGCGTGATGTCGTCCTACAACAAGGTCGGCTGCATTCAGGCGCAGGCGCACGAGGCACTTCTTACGAACGTGCTCCGTGACGAATGGGGGTTTAAGGGAATCACGATTACGGATGCCATCGGCGAGGGGCCGTTTTCCCCGACCGTGGAGGATATTTTCGCGGGAACGACTCTGTTTTGTGAAAATTACCGGGAAATCACCTTGAAGAAGGCCATTGAGGAACATGACGACGGGGAACTGGTAAAGGCGTTGCAGCAGGCGAACATTTACAACATGTACGCGTATGCCAATTCCAGCCTCATAAACGGGCTTACGGCGACAAGCAACGTAAGCGACGCGGTTCCATGGTGACAGCCGGCAATGGTGGCCGTTTGCGCGATGATCGGCATCCTGACGCTTTTAAGCCTTCTCCATTATGTCTGGCCGATTTCGGCAAAAGAAAAGAATCGTCGTGAACAGAAAGGGGCATGAAGATGAAAATGTTAAAGGAAAAGAAAATCTGGCATTGGCTGGGAATTCCGGCGGCCGTTTGCGCGGCGTTCGTCGCCATTTATGGAAGTGGGAGGGCCGGGCTTGCGTGGGGTCTATGGGATTCAAAAATCACGGTATTCCTATTATTGGGCGTGGCCGCGGAAATCGTGACGCTGTTCATCCTGAAGGATTTTTTGTACCTGCTTCCCGTGTTTTTCTATTGCGCGGCGTTAGTGTTCGTGATCAATGGCGGCATACTTGTCATTTTGGATTACGTCCGGCAAATTACGTGGGTGGGCGGCAACTATTCGGACTGCCTGCTATATCTGGCAGGAACGGTCATCGCCTGCGTGTTGACCACGACGCGTTGTTTTTGTCCGACGCGCAAGGTGCCGGTCGAAATCGTATCAGAAATCCAGGAAGGAAAGAATGGAGAGAATGTCAAATGAACAAGCAAGGTGTCAATCCGTATCTTCCAAGTTGGGAATATGTTCCGGACGGCGAGCCTCATGTGTTTGGAAATCGCGTATACGTATATGGCTCCCATGACCGATTCGGCGCCTCGTTTTTCTGTCTGAATGATTACGTGTGCTGGTCCGCACCGATAGCGGATTTGACGGATTGGAGATACGAGGGCATCATTTACCATAGGAACCAGGATTCTTATAATAAAAGCGGATGGAGGACGTTTTTTGCCCCTGACGTGACATGCGGGCCGGACGGCCGCTATTACTTATATTATACCTTGGACTTCGTGGGTCGGATGGCCATGTCGGTCGCGGTGTGCGACACACCGGCAGGGAAATACGAGTTCTTGGGACATGTCCGTTTTCCGGACGGGCATGTCTGGGGCGACCGCTCCGGGGAACCTTATCCGTTTGACCCCGGCGTGCTGACCGATGAGGACGGGCGGGTGTACTTATATTCCGGATTTGCGACGAAAATTCCGTTTGTCGCGTCCGCGTTTCGGAATCTGACAAATGACGGCGGCGTGGTGTTTGAATTGGAAAAAGACATGCTTACGATTAAGGAGGGGCCAAGACTTTTGTTTCCCCGGAAAGGGATGCCGGGAGCGTTTAAAGGGCATGAATTTTTCGAGGCAAGTTCAATCAGGAAGATAAACGGGAAATATGTTTTCACGTACTCCTCAGAGCATAATCATGAGTTGTGTTACGCGGTGGGGGACTCTCCGATGGGAACGTTTACATTTGGCGGCACGCTGGTGGATTTGGGAGACTTGTTCCTTGACGGGAACACGGATGAAAAAAAGGCGAAAAACTATCTGGGGAACACGCATGGAGGCATGTTGCAGATAGAAGACCAATTTTACATATTTTATCATCGCCATACGAACCGACATTCCTATTCCAGGCAGGCCTGCGCGGAAAAACTGGAGTATCCGGACGACTCAAGGTTTTGTCAGGCGGAGATTACGAGTTGCGGGCTAAATCCGGAACCATTGAAAGGAGAGGGTGAGTACGAGGCACGGATTGCTTGTAATCTTTGGAGCGGGAAGGGAACCGGAAGGTATGACATGAAAGTCCCCAGGATTTTTCTCAAAGGACATCCTTATTTTACACAAGATGGAAAAGACCGGGAGGATGGCGGGAACCAGTATATTGCAAATATGCGTGACGGGGCGGTTGCAGGCTTCAAATATTTTGCGATAGACGGCGTGTTAAAAATTTCCATAAAGATAAGGGGAAATGCAAAGGGCAGGATGCTTGTGTCAGACACGGCGGATTTCGTCCATGTCGCGGCGGAAATCCCGATATCTATACGGGATGCGCGATATTGCGAATTGGAAAGCGATTTTCATTTAGAAA
>CATLEQ010000353.1 GCA_949915905.1 uncultured Lachnospiraceae bacterium
CGCGGATGGCAAGGTGACGGTGCCGTTCAAGCGGTTTCTGGGCTATGACCGGGGCGAGGACGGGAACCTTGTGATAAACGAGGAGCAGGCGGAGACGGTCCGCAGGATTTACGGGCTTTTCCTGCAGGGACGCTTGCCCCACGCAATCGCAAAGCTGCTGACGGCGGAGGGCATCCCATCGCCCGGAGGAAAGGAAGTGTGGTCATCCAGCACGGTGAAGAGCATCCTCACGAACGAAAAATACAAAGGGGATGCGCTCCTGCAGAAAGTGTACACGGTGGACTTCCTCACCAAGCAGAAGAAAGTGAATGAGGGAGAGGTGCCGCAGTATTATGTGGAGAACAACCACCAGGCCATCATCAGCCCGTCCGTGTTCGAGGAGGCGCAGCACCAGATGGCGGCCAGGTATTCCGGGAAGAACCGGGCGAGCAGCACGGGCGTCTTCTCCGGCCGGATAAAATGCGCGGACTGCGGGGGATGGTACGGCTCCAAGGTGTGGCATTCCAACAGCAAATACCGCAGAACCATCTGGCAGTGCAACCACAAATTTGACGGCGGGGAGAAATGCGGCACGCCGCACCTTGACGAGGAAACCATCAAACAGCTTTTCCTGAAAGCGGCCAATGCCATCTTCGAGGAAAAGGACGGGGTGCGGGAGGATTACGATTCTATAAAAGACACGCTTTTTGGCACCTCGGAGCTGGAAGCGGAACGCCTGCGGCTGCAGGAGGAGATGAACGTGGTGGCGGAACTGATTGAACAGTGCGTGGCTGAGAACGCCCGCGTCGCCCTCGACCAGACGGAGTACCAGAAGAAGTACGACGGGCTGGCGGGGCGGTTCAACAGGGCGAAGGCGCGGCTTTCGGAAGTCAGCCAGACCATCACGGAGCGGCAGGCGAAGCGGGAGAAGATCGGGAGGTTTGTTTCCTGCCTGGAGCAGATGGACGGCCCGCTCACGGCATTTAACGAGGATGACTGGTACAGCCTTGTGGACTACGCCACAGTGTACAGCCGAGAGGATATCCGGTTCACTTTCAAGAACGGGATGGAGATAAAAGCATGAGGGAACACATCCCCCGGAGCTGGAAAGGAATCAGCTGCGGGGGATTTTGTGTGGTTAATGTTTATGCTGCTATTTGTGTGGAATCATGCTTTGATGGGAAAGCTGATTTCCGCATCATTCTTTGGCTTTATCTGGAATACCATCCGCCACTGCACTTCTGACACAGGCTCAAAATGCAGGGAGGAAGCTGCCATCCGTTTGTCAGGAGCGGCATTTTTTCCGGCCATAAAAACTGCTGTGGGGCCGTCTGGCCCGCCCGGCGGCCCTTGAGCATCACCCATTCTTGGGTGGTCGCCTTCTGCGCAGTCGCGGATGCAAAAAAGGCTGCGGTCTATTTCTGG
Source organism: uncultured Lachnospiraceae bacterium (assembly GCA_949915905.1). Classification (GTDB taxonomy): domain Bacteria; phylum Bacillota; class Clostridia; order Lachnospirales; family Lachnospiraceae; genus Schaedlerella. Next base: position 1,405 of record CATLEQ010000353.1, read on the forward strand.
TGCAATGCTGTAAGAGAGTATCTGACAGTATTCTGGGTAAACCACACCTTTCGCTCCAATTTCTGCGAATCTGTTCCTGATCTGTTCGCAACTATGCAGTGTCAGGGTGTATTCCTGACCGGTTATGGGATGGGCTGTCTTTACCGTTTTGCCATCACAGGAAACGTCAGAGGAAAAATGCCCCGCAGTGATGGAGATTAAGTTTGCCCGGAAAGCAAGTGATATTTTCTGAGGGGACAGTATCGGTTCTCCGTCCCAATTATAGGAAAGCCGCTCAAAATACCAGCAGCATCCCTTGTCGCAGCCATAAGTCCCCATCCATTCCTCGGCAGATTTATTATTTTCAAATCCGTCCTCGCTGGCTGGATTGGCATTCCCCATCTGAATTATATTTTCCGGATACCATCTCAGGCTGCTGCTCATGCGGCGCACCAGTGGCGTACCATCAAGGCATATTTCTACGGCAAATTCCCTGCTTCCGGGGTTGTCCGCATCTATCTGCTCAAATTCTTCTGGGGTTTTTAGGGACATCCGCCGCTCATAATCCCATTTTTTCAGAAATGCTGCCATATCTTCTATCGGGATTTTTGCGCATACATCGAGGGCGGCGCCTGCTTTGCCTACATAGACTGCTGGGATAAGTATTTCCTGTTCTCCCCAAAGAAAAGAGTGATTGACAGGGAGGGCTGTCAGCTTGGTTTCAGGCTTGCCTTTCCCCCATATATTGTTATCATGATATACATCCATTCCATGTGCCTCCTTAAGCGTTCGATGAAGCAATTATACCACGGATACCGGGATATTTCCAAACCTTTTGATTTTCCTATGGGTCAAAATCAAAAAGTATAGGCAAAATCAAAAGGTATAGGGGCAAAATCAAAAAGTGCGGGCAAAATCGAATTGTATCAAAGACAGCGTTTACATAGATGACGGATACTCAGAAACAAATTTTCAAAGACCGAGTTTTCAGAAAATGATTGCCGACATTGAAAGCGGAAAGATATACTGTGTCATTACAAAAGACTTATCAAGACTTGGCAGGAATTATCTTGAAACAGGCGTGTTCATCGAGGTATATTTTCCCGAACATAACGTGCGTTACATTGCAATCAATGACGTGGTGGACACCAGCAGGCAGGAGTCGGCAGACTTTACGCCGTTCCGCAACATCATCAATGAACTTTACGCAAAGGATACTTCTAAAAAGGTGCGCAGCGCAAAGCGGGCAAGGGTGCTTGATGGAATGTACGTTGCAACCAGCGCGCCATATGGCTACAAAAAAGATGAGTATGACCGACACCGTCTTGTGATTGACGAACGGTATGCGCCGACAGTAAGGTTTATTTTCTCCCTTGCAAAAGACGGAAAAGGCATCTCGCAGATTAGAAGTGACCTGAATGAGCGGCATATCCTAAGACCGTCAGCGGTCAATCCAAACGGTTATGAACGGTACTTTGACGGGGAAAATGACCAAAGGCGTTATGAATGGAGCAACAATAGTGTCCGGGGAATTTTACGCAATCCCGTTTACGCAGGTCATCTCGTCATGAACAAGCGCATATCGCCGTCCTTTAAGAGCCATAAGCGATTGAGCGTGCTGCCAGAGAATTACACAGTGGTAAAGAATGTACATGAGCCGATTGTCAGTCCAAAAGATTTTGAGCTTGTACAGCGTCTGATCACAAACAGGCGCAACGTGCAAAACAAGCCGAGAAAGTTTGAAAACATTTTCGCAGGACTGATTAAATGCGCCGACTGCGGTTATGCAATGACACTGGCAAAAGCGCACAGAAGTCCCAAAGAGGAAATCATTGACGAGTACGGCTATATGTTCAACAATTATAAAACATTTGGGAAATCGGTAGACACAAGCCACTGGATCGAGGCAAGGCAGTTATACGAATGTGTGCTGAATGACATCAAACGCCACGCAGGGGAAGCACTTGCAGACAATGACGAGCTGTGCGAAAAACTGATATGGCAGATAGGAAGTAGCAAGGACAAGCAGACAAAATCATTGGACAAAGAGATAAGGGAAAAGAAAGCAAGGCTTTCCGAGGTTGACAACCTGTTTCAGCAGCTCTATGAGGACAGACAGAACGGAAACATCACAGAGCGCAATTATCAGATGATGAGCAGGCGTTACGAGGACGAACAGACAGGATTGGAGCAGGCAATTAAGGAACTGACCGCACAGAGGGCGGAAAGCGATGCGGACAGGGGAAATGCTGAGCAGTTTTCTAAACTGATAAAAGGGTATGCGGGGATTGAGGAATTATCGGCGGCACTATTAAATACTCTTATCGAAAAGATTACCATAGGCGAACCGCAAGACGTGGACGGTGAGCGCATACAGGAAGTAATTATTTATTACAAATTCATAGGGTGCATAAACCAAGAAGGGCATATTTGCTGATAGAAACGTGTTTTTAATCATGTATCGGCGAGTATGTCCTTCTGACATTGAACAGCAGGAGGGGCGGATTTTAAGGCAGGGCAACCTCAATCCAAAGGTCAAGATTTTCCGGTATGTGACAGAAGGCACATTCGACAGCTATTCATGGCAGCTGATCGAAAATAAGCAGAAGTTCATCGGGCAGATCATGACAAGCAAATCTCCAGTGCGTAGCTGTGAGGACGTGGACGAGGCGGCGCTCACTTATGCGGAGGTGAAAGCCCTGGCTACCGGGAACCCGTATATTAAAGAAAAGATGGATCTCGACATTCAGGTGTCAAAGCTGAAGCTG
>CATLEQ010000354.1 GCA_949915905.1 uncultured Lachnospiraceae bacterium
CCTTTGCTTCCGCAGTGGCGGCAAACAAGTCACGAATCAGGTCGAACACACCCGTGTAGGTTGCCGGATTGGAGCGCGGCGTACGCCCGATGGGGGACTGGTCAATGTCAATCACCTTGTCCAGGTTTTCCATCCCTTCTATCCGCTTATGCTTCCCCGGAATCGTTCGTGCACGATTGAGTTCCTTCGCCAGCCTTTTATAAAGGATTTCATTTACCAGTGAGCTTTTCCCCGAACCGGACACGCCGGTCACGCACGTCATCACGCCCAACGGGAACTCAACGTCTATATTTTTCAAATTATTTTCCTGCGCTCCCACCACCTTCAGCCAACCGGTCGGAGTTTTTCGAACCGCGGGCACCGGGATTTTTTTACGCCCGCTCAAATAATCCCCCGTGACAGAATCCTTGCATGACATGATGTCTTGTGCCGTGCCCACGGCCACTACCTGGCCGCCATGAGAACCGGCTCCCGGACCGATGTCCACGATATAGTCAGCCTCAAGCATGGTATCCTCGTCATGTTCCACCACGATCAAGGAATTTCCCAAGTCCCGCAAACGCTTCAGGGTCGCCAGCAATTTATCGTTGTCCCGCTGGTGCAAGCCGATGCTCGGCTCGTCTAAAATATAGGCCACGCCGACCAGGCCGGAGCCAATCTGCGTCGCCAGACGAATCCGCTGTGCCTCGCCGCCGGATAACGAGCCGGTCGCCCGAGCCAATGTCAGGTAGTCCAGTCCCACGTCCATCAGAAAACGAATCCGCGCCCGAATCTCCTTCAATATCTGATCGCCAATCAAATGCTGCGTCTTGGAAAGCTCCAACTCCTCCATGAACCTTTGCAGCTTGTCAATCGACAACTCCGTAACCTCGGCAATGTTTTTCCCGCCCACGGTCACGGCCAGCGCGCTTTCCTTTAGACGCTGGCCCTTGCAGGCCGAACACGGCGTGATGTTCATGAACGTCTCGTATTCCGCCTTGCTCGTCTCCGAATGCGTTTCCCGATAACGCCGGTCCACGTTGGCAAGCAGGCCTTCGAACGCCACGTCGTAAACGCCCTCGCCCCGCTGCCCCTTATAATGCACTTTCACGGATTTCCCCTGCGTGCCATAAATCAACACGTCGTGAATCTTCTGTGGATACTGTTCAAACGGAGTATCCAAATCAAACCCGTACTCCTCGCACAACGCCACCAAAATCGCGTTGGTAAAGCTGCCCTTGTCCGCGCAGGACTGCCAGCCCAGAACCACGATGGCTCCCTCGTTGATGGACAAGGACGGATCCGGTATCATCAATTCCTCCGAAAATTCCATCTTAAATCCCAGGCCGAAGCAGGAAGGACAAGCCCCGAACGGATTGTTGAAGGAAAAGCTGCGCGGCTCAATCTCATCCACGCTGATACCGCAATCCGGGCAGGAAAAGCTCTGGCTGAAATTCATCGGCTCCCCGCCAATGACATCCACCACCAAAAGCCCCTCCGCCAGGTTCAGGACACTTTCAATGGAATCGGTCAGACGCCGTTCCACCCCCGGCCGGATAATCAAACGATCCACGATGATTTCCACCGTGTGCCGGATATTTTTCTCCAATGTAATCTCTTCCGACAATTCATAAAGGTTCCCGTCAATCCTGACACGCACATAGCCGCTCCGCTTCGCCCGTTCGAGCAACTTGGCATGAGTTCCTTTCTTTCCTCGAACCACCGGTGCCAGCAGTTGGATACGGGTGCCTTCCGGCAATTCCATAATCTGGTCGGTCATCTCATCTACACTCTGTTTTTTAATCTCTTTCCCGCACTTCGGGCAATGCGGGATGCCGACCCTTGCATACAAAAGCCGGAAATAGTCATAAATTTCCGTCACCGTCCCCACGGTGGAACGCGGGTTATGGTTCGTCGACTTCTGGTCAATGGAGATGGCCGGGGACAATCCCTCGATACTCTCCACGTCCGGCTTTTCCATCTGCCCCAAAAACTGCCTCGCGTAAGAAGAGAGTGACTCCATGTACCTTCGCTGTCCCTCCGCATAAATCGTGTCAAATGCCAATGACGATTTTCCCGAACCGCTTAAACCGGTCAGCACGACCAACTCGTTGCGGGGAATGTCCACGTCGATATTTTTCAAGTTATTTTCATTTGCGCCACGAATCTTAATGTACTGTCTGGCATCCATCTTCGTACCCATTATCTCATGTCTCCTTCGCTTCATATACCATTTCTTATTGTCATTTCTTATTGCCGTTTCTTATTACCGCCTCTTATTACTGCTTTCGATTACCGCTTTCAATTGCCACTTCTCGTTGCCCTTTCATGCCCCGAGCCCCCTCATTCAAGGTCGTTTAAATACTTTTTGACCTCGATCAACTTGTCACGCAACTCTGCCGCGGCTTCGAAATTCAACTCCGCCGCCGCCTTCTTCATCTTCTTCGTCAAATCCTTTGCCACTTTTTCCAGTTCTTCGCGGCTCATGGACTCCAAATCCTTCTCCAGTTGCATTTCCTCCGTGTCTACCTTTTTGGAAATGCTAATCAGGTCGCGCACCGCTTTTTTAATCGTCTGCGGCGTAATGCCGTGCTCCTCATTGTACTGCATCTGGATCTTCCGCCGCCGCTCGGTCTCGTCCATGGCTCTTTGCATGGAATCCGTCATGGTGTCGGCATACATGATGACGTGGCCGTCCACGTTACGCGCCGCCCGCCCGATTGTCTGAATCAGCGAAGTCTCCGAACGAAGGAAGCCCTCCTTGTCCGCGTCCAGTATGGCAATCAATGTGATCTCCGGAATGTCCAGACCCTCACGCAGCAAATTGATTCCCACCAGCACGTCAAACACGTCCATTCGCATGTCCCTTATAATTTCCGTCCGCTCCAACGTGTCGATGTCGGAATGAAGATACTTTACGCGAATGCCCACCTCACGCATGTAATCGGTCAAATCCTCCGCCATGCGCTTGGTCAGGGTCGTGACCAGAATCTTGTTTTTCTTATCAATTTCCCGGCGGATCTCACCAATCAAATCATCCACCTGGCCTTCCACCGGACGCACCTCCACCTGAGGATCCAACAAGCCGGTCGGGCGAATCACCTGCTCGGTTCGAAAAAGCTCATGCTCCGCCTCGTATTTCCCCGGGGTCGCCGAGACGAACAAGGCCTGGTTTATCTTACTCTCAAATTCTTCAAAATTCAAGGGGCGGTTGTCCTTTGCCGAAGGAAGGCGGAAACCATAATCGACCAACGTCGATTTCCGCGACTGGTCGCCGTTGTACATGCCGCCCACCTGCGGAATCGTCATGTGGGACTCGTCAATCATCAGTATAAAGTCATCCGGAAAATAGTCAATCAACGTGTATGGTGCCTGCCCCGGTGCAAGTCCCGCCAGATGTCTGGAATAATTCTCAATACCGGAACAAAATCCGGTTTCCTTGAGCATCTCAATGTCAAAATTCGTGCGTTCGGCGATACGCTGCGCCTCCAGCAGCTTGTCCTCACGCTTAAACTCCTTTATGCGCGCTTCCAGTTCCGCCTCGATTTCCCCAATCGCCCGCTTCATGTTTTCCTTGTCCACCACATAATGGGAAGCCGGGAAAAGTGCCGTGTGCTTCAACTCATCCTTAATCTCACCGGTAAGAAGGTCAATCTCCGTGATACGGTCAATCTCGTCGCCGAAAAATTCGACACGTATCGCGGTGTCCTCCATATTTGCCGGAACGACCTCCAGCACGTCGCCGCGCACGCGAAACGTGCCACGATGAAAATCCATGTCATTTCGGTCATACTGAATATCCACGAGTTCCCGCATCAGCTCGTCCCGATCCTTTTCCATCCCGGGACGCAGGGAAATCACCATGTTCTGGTAATCTACCGGGCTGCCCAGGCCATAGATGCAGGACACGCTGGCCACGATAATGACGTCACGCCGCTCGGTCAACGCCATCGTGGCCGACAAGCGCAGCTTGTCAATCTCGTCGTTAATGGATGAATCCTTGGCAATATAAGTGTCAGACGAAGGAACATATGCCTCCGGCTGGTAATAATCATAGTAGGAGACAAAGTATTCCACCGCGTTATTCGGAAAAAACTCCTTGAACTCGCCGTATAGCTGGGCCGCCAGGGTCTTGTTGTGGGCAAGAACCAGCGTCGGCTTATT
>CATLEQ010000355.1 GCA_949915905.1 uncultured Lachnospiraceae bacterium
CCCGCTTTGCGCCGTTTTCCCCGGCCATCACTGTTTTAAGGTCAACCGGTGCCATACCGTCCAGTTTCGCATAAGCTTCCAATTGGTCAAAATTCTTCCATTCCATTGTCTTCTCTCTCCTTCTTCTGGCACTTGAAAATGAATTACCGCCGCCTATGAAAGGCGGACTTTTCTTTTCTGAACATAAGTATACTAAAATCCGCTTTATTTTTCAATGAAATAGGAAAAAGTTTTCCAATTCCCTTGCCGGGCATAGGAAACGCACGTCGCCAGGCTCATCAGGCCGCCCCCGCCAATCGACACGATTGGCGAATGGATAAACACAAGTACGATATATTTTATTCCGTCCTCAGTGCAATCACGGGATCTTTCTTTGCCGCCATTTTAGACGGAATCAGCCCGGCGATCATAGTGAGGACAACGCTGATAGCCACCAAAATAGCTGCTGCCGTTGTAGGCAGAACGGCAATCCCACTGATACCAGTTAGTTTCTCGGCAATGATACTGATTGGAATATTTAGCAGGAAAGTTACGCCGACTCCGATTAAGTCTGCCGTGAAGCCTACGATAACAGTTTCCGCATTAAACACACGGGAAATATCCTTTTTGGACGCGCCCACGCTGCGCAGAATACCTATCTCCTTGGTGCGCTCCAGCACGGAGATGTAGGTGATAATGCCAATCATAATGGAGGATACCACCAGAGCAATGGACACAAACCCAATCAGTCCATAGACAACGGCATTGATCATCGTTGTCACGCCGGACATAAGCATGGCTACATAGTCCGTATATTCAATTTGATTTTCTTCATCAACAGACGCATTATAGTCTGCAATCAAACCGTCAATCATTTCTTTTTCCTCAAAGGAAAATGACATCGCAGAGCAGTATAGCAAACAAAGATAAACTCATGGACAACTCAAAAATTATTTGGCCATTGATTATCTGTGGAACCTAAGAGACAACCTCGATTCCACTCCGCTTCATCTCGGCCATCTCTTGGATTCCTGTGGAAGCGCGGACAGAACGTATGTTTTTTTCTTGTGCCTCAAACCGACACAATTTCCTATAAGTAAAGAAAAGAGCGGTGACAATCCCGCTCTTTCCTCTTATTCCGTATCCTTATCCTGCTTTATCGCCGTATCAATCAGCCCGTCCGAATGTTCCCTGATTTGCTGGTTCAATTCATGCACTTCCTCAATAGTCGTGCACTTGTCCGTCGCCGTGGTTATCAACCACGTCAAAAATCTCACTTGTTTGTCTGTCATAGCCTTCATCCTTACCTCTCTTTCCGCTTCGTAAGCTCGCTTGCCCTTTGCCCGCCCTTGCTCATTTTAATCCCAATATTTCATCCGCCGACGCATTCAGCTCCTTGCATATCCTCGCCAACGTCAAGGCGTTCGGCGTGAGCTGGTTATTTTCCCAACGGCTTATGTCCTTTTGGTAAACCTGCAGACGCTCCGCAAGTTCCGCTTGCGTGATACCCGCCATCTTTCTGGCCGTTTTTAGGTTCTCTCCCAGGTTCATCATTCGCCCCCATTTTGCTCTTTCTTTTTCTTGCCTAATGGTGTATAATCATTTTAACAGTCAGGGCGGCTTCGGCAAGTCCACCACCCTTTCTGTACTCCCGCTATTCTACTTCTGATCCTTTGCTGCCACGGTATCCAAGAACTCCAGAATTTCTTCTTTCGTATACTCCTCTTTACTACTCCTGTCAATCGCCAACCTCAATTCGTAAAGAGTCGCCATCTTGGTGTCGTTTCTTTCCTTGTCATTCACCTTTACATACCTCCTTTCTCTGCCGCCCAAGTATTCGTTCATGGGGTTTACTTGTCTCCCTTAACTGTTTTTATCATATACCTTTTTTGGTATTTTGTCAACTGTTTTTCAATATTTATCAAAATTATTTGTCTATCGCCTTTGCACCGAACAACTTGACGGAATACTTCTCCACCATCGCCCGACACCACTTTTTCGGCGTGTTTTTCCCACATCTGGAACCTGCAACGCTTCCGACACCGCCCTATTTGGATTCATCTATTTCCCGACAGCCCCCTATTTGGATTCATCTATTTCCCAACAGCCCCTTTTTTATTGTGAAAAAGTGTCTTGCACAAGACCACATTTCATTTGTCAGTTACGTGTTAGTTACATGTTAGTTACCGCAAAAATTTTATGTGTTTTTGAGATGTCCGATAGGAATTCAGAATATAAGAAAATCCCCAAAAACTCAATGTTTTCGGGGATTTTAATGTTCTTTTGAAATTCGCTCGAATTATCTCTTGGAAAACTGTGGTGCCCTACGTGCGGCTTTGAGACCGTATTTCTTACGCTCTTTCATACGTGGGTCACGTGTTAAGAATCCGGCTTTCTTAAGTACCGGCCTATAATCTCCGTCTGCCTCAAGCAACGCTCTGGCGATGCCATGACGGATGGCTCCGGCCTGTCCGGTATATCCGCCGCCTTTTACGTTTACCAATACGTCGAACTTATCAAGCGTGTCCGTCGCCACGAGCGGCTGGCGAACGACAACCTTCAGCGTCTCCAGTCCAAGGTACTCGTCGATGTCTCTTTTATTAATCGTAATCTTGCCGGTTCCCGGTACAAGGTATACTCTTGCGATTGATTTTTTTCTTCTTCCAGTTCCGTAATATTTTGTATTAGCCACGGTTATGTCCTCCCTTCAACCTTTCCTTAAAATGTCAGTACTTCCGGCTTCTGAGCCTGCTGTTTGTGCTCCGGTCCGGCGTATACGTGAAGCTTCTTAATCATTTCTCTTCCCAAAGGCCCTTTCGGAAGCATGCCCTTCACCGCAAGTTCTACTACCTTCTCCGGTTTCTTCTGCATCATGTCTGCCAGCGTCGTCTCTCTCATGCCGCCAACATAATCGGAATGATTGTAATACACTTTTTGTTTCAGTTTCTTTCCTGTGACTTTCACTTTCTCGGCATTGATAATCACTACATAATCGCCTGTATCGACATGTGGCGTGAACTCCGGCTTATTCTTGCCGCGCAGAACTTTCGCCACTTCGGACGCCATGCGTCCCAGCGTACATCCCTGCGCATCCACCACGTACCATTTTCTCTCAATCTTGTCTGGGTTAGCCATATAAGTTTTCATGGGGTGTTCCTCCTATTTTTTTAATTCCTCTTACTACATTTCAATGTTTTTATATGAAATCAATATCCTCCGGGGCTATGGCGAATATTGTTTCTCCCTTTTGTCATGCTGTAATATTATAGTACACGTTTTTCCAATTGTCAACCATTTTTTCAGGTGATTTCCTCCAGCCAGCTTGTCGCCCCGATTTTCCCTACGGCCTTCGCCCCGCACGAATTAGCGAACTTTGCACATTTTACGATATCCCATCCCTTTGAAATGCCATGCACGAATCCCGCCGCAAAGCTGTCTCCCGCGCCGGTCGTGTCAATACACGTCACTTCTGCCACCGCCGGAACATACGCCTGAATGGATTCATTGTATAAATAGCATCCCCGCGCCCCGCATTTAAGAATGACATTTTTCACCCCGGTTTCAAAAAGCATCCTTGCCGCTTCCTCCGTCTCGCACGCGCCGGTCAGCAAAAAGGCCTCCTCCTCATTCGGCATCAAATAATCCACAAAGGCAAGGGCATCGGCGACATCCTCCACCCGCTCGCCGTTCTTCCGTTTCGTCATGTCCGCACAGATAATCATCCCCTGCGCCTTCGCCGCACGAAATATTTGCACCAGTTCAGCATTTTTTAACAGCGGAAATACAAATATGCTTGCAAAGCAGAGAATCTTCGTGTCCTTCGGAAACGGCATTTGAATGTCGGACAAACTCAATTTTCTCAGGCTTCCCGTTTTACTGGTAAGGAAACTCCTCTCCCCGTTTTCACGCACAAGCACGACATTAACCGCGGTATGCAATTCCTCACGCACCGCGGTTTCGCTTAATTCAATTCCATGTTTCTGACAATGCCCGCAAATCAACCGTCCTTCCATGTCCGCGCCCAATACAAGTTCCAGGCGCACTCGCTCCCCCAGCGCCGCCAGAACCGTCGCCTCATTGAGCGCGTCCCCGCCCAAATTCATGCGAATTTCTTCCGCCGGGTAAGAGCCCGTCTCAAATACGCTTTCATCCACGGGCACGG
>CATLEQ010000356.1 GCA_949915905.1 uncultured Lachnospiraceae bacterium
ACGGATTCTTTTTGTCCCGACCACGGCGAATCCGTGGCAAAAAGAATCTTGTCCGTCCCGTGGTTTTTGCAGATGCGGATGAATTGCTCGTCGGGAATCCTGCCAAATACGACGGCGGTATCCAGCCATGTGTCGAGTCCGACCAGCTCCTCTTCTACTTCATCCCAGCACATAAAGCCGCCCATATGGGCCAAAACGAGCTTTGGCGGCCTTACCTCTTCTATGACTTCGCGTGCCATTTTCGGAGTGCAGTGTATGCATTCGGGATATCCGGGGTCAAGCCCCGCATGGACGCTTATGATGAAGCCAAGCTCGCTTGCGAAGGAAATGATTCTCTTATACCGGATGTCGTTAAAAAAGGTTTCCTGATAATCCGGATGCAGCTTGATTCCTTGAAATCCCATTTCCTTTAGCTGTAACAATTCTTTCTTATAATCCGCGCCATCGGGATGAATCCCCCCAAAGGACAAAATGCCGTCGCCCCCTTGAAACTGGCTGGCAAAACGATTGATGCTGTCAAATTGCGACGGCTTCGTGACAACGGGCAGGGCGATGGAAAGCGCAAGCTCCGCCTCTTCTGCCGATGCCTTAAGTCCGGCGGACGTGCCGTTTGTAAACGGAAGCGTGTGGCATCGCCCGCTGAGAAAATGCAAGGTACTCTCCGCTATCTTGTCCGGGAAAATATGTGTGTGAAAATCTATCATTTTAATGTTCCTTTCTAAAAAGGAAGTTCTTTTCACTAAGCCCGACTTTCAGTCTTGCTAATCTTAAAGAACGACCAATCATGCCAAAGTGTCCACGAAAATTTCATATAACGCGCGAATGGCGTTTTTGAAATCATCATGCCGCACGCCGACGATGATGTTCAACTCGCTCGAACCCTGGTCGATCATTTTCACGTTGATGTGTGCGTGTGCCAATGCCGAGAAAATGCGTCCCGCCGTTCCGCGTGTAGAACGCATGCCGCGTCCCACGATGGCAATCAGCGCGAGATCCGACTCCAGTTCGATATGGTCGGGCCGCACGGCTCTGCGAATGTCAGCCACCACCTGCTGTTCTTTTTCCTCCAAGGCGTCCTTGTGCACGAAAATCGTCATCGTGTCAATTCCGGAAGGCATATGCTCGATGGAAATTTCATTTTCCTCAAATACCTGCAGCACCTTGCGGCAAAAACCGATTTCCGAGTTCATCATCGCCTTTTCTATCGTGATGGAGGCGAAGCCGTCCGTGCCGGCGATGCCGGTAATCGTATACTTGGGCTGTCTGCACGTTCCCTCCACGATTAACGTGCCCCTGTCCTCGGGGGCGTTGGTGTTTCGGATATTGATCGGGATGCCGGCCTTCCTGACCGGAAAAATGGCATCCTCGTGCAGGACGCTCGCACCCATGTAAGACAACTCCCGCAATTCTTTATAAGTAATGGTTTCAATCGCTTTTGGATTTTTGACGATGCGCGGGTCGGCAATCAAAAATCCGGACACGTCCGTCCAGTTCTCGTAAAGGTTTGCCTGTACCGCCAATGCCACCAACGAACCGGTAATGTCCGAACCGCCGCGGGAAAACGTGACCACGCTTCCATTTTCCTTCGCCCCGTAAAACCCTGGGATGACCGCCCGCTCGGTCTGTTCCAGACGCGCGGAAAGCAATTTGTTCGTCGTCTCGGCATCAAACTGGCCTTCCTCGTCAAAACGCACGACATCTGCCGCGTCGATAAATTCCATGCCCAGATAGGCTGCCATGACCAATCCGTTTAAATATTCCCCGCGGGAGGCCGCATAATCCCGGCCGATTTTCCGGCCAAAATTTTCACGGATGATTGCGAACTCCTTCTCCAGCGAAAGGTCCAGGGAGAGTCCCGTAATGATTTCCTCGTACCGTGCCTGAATTTCCTTTAATTGCTCCGTAAAGTCTTTTTCTAAAATGGCCGCCTTGTAACAGCTATATAACATGTCCGTCACCTTGGTGTCGGCTGAAAACCGCTTTCCCGGCGCGGACGGCACCACGTATTTCCGGCTCGCGTCGGCGCGGATGATTTTACCCACCTTTTTAAACTGCTCGGCACTGGCCAGTGAACTGCCCCCGAATTTTACCACCTTTATCATGCTTTTGTATCCTCCGATAGTACTCTCTTTTCTACGAGTTCCTATTATAACGTTTTCTAAATAAGTTGTAAAGTATGATTTTTCACAATTCCGCCGACTATTCCCGCCAGCATTCATAAAGTGGCTTGCGCACTTTTTTGCGAGTCAATTCTACGAGCTGCAGGGCCGTTAGGTCCACCACCTTGGCCGGAATCGGATCTTTGGAGAGAAAGTGGCGCAGTTTATGCAAAAGCTCCTGAAGCGCAGTTTCATCGTCCATGTTGATAAAGTCGACGATGATGATGCCGGAGAGGTTTCGAAGGCGCATCTGCCGTGCAATTTCGGCGGCCGCTTCCAGGTTGATTTTCTGGTATGTAGCCAGGCGGTTTTTGCCTAGCACGCACTTCCCGGAATTTACGTCGATGACCGTCATTCCTTCTGTGGGCTGGATGACCAGGTATCCGCCGCAATTAAGCCAGATGCACTCGTCAAGCGCGCCGGAAAGCGCGGTTTTTAAACTGTAGAGTGCGGACATGGAGAGCTGTGGGTCCGCGTATTTTTTCAGCAGCGAAAGCATTTCCGGCTGCGCTTGTTCAAAATAATTTTTTATCTTTGCATATAATTCCTCGTCCTCCACCAAAATTTCTTCCAGACCCTCCAGGTATACGTTCTTTAAATCGGAAATGTAGGAAGGCGGAGCCGATTCCAGGCAAGAAAAGCAAGTATGGTGGCAGCAATGTTCCTTTAATGTTTCGTATCGTTTTTGTAATTGTTCGATTTCCTGGATGACCATTTCAAACGGCACGTCCTTGGCGTTCGTGCGCACGATGATGCCAAATTCCTCGTTCTTTTTGGATTCCAGGCATTCTTTGTATTCTTCCCGCAAGGACTTGGGAATCTTGGCCGAGACCCCGATGCGCGTGTTTCCGGTAGTCAGTATGCAAAAACGCCCGTTGAAGCTTAAATTGCTGCTGACGGTCGGTGCCTTGGTCTTTACGGCTTCCCGGCTTACCTGCACCACCAGCTCGTCTCCCGCACATAAATCTTTGTTGCCGCCTTTTTTCGTGAACAAGGCACTGCCGCTCTGGCTGGTATCGTAATAGCATTTCACGCCGCCAATGTCGATAAATGCCGCCCCGATATTTTTGACGATGCGCTCCACCTTGCCGATATAAATATTGCCGAGCGCGGCCACGTTTTTTTCCTCGTCCTCTTCCTTGGTGCAATGAATCTCCACGACTTGCGAATCTTCCAGAAAATACGTCCAGACACAGCCCTTTTCCTTTGTCATCAAGACTTTTCTTACCATGACAATTCTCCCTATTTAATCTGTACTCCCAGTGATTCCAGCGTCACCAGGTTTCGCTCTGTCTCATTTCCCGTGTCAGCATACAGCTCCAATCGATGATAGGCAAGGGGAACGCGGACCTCTTGATTGGTTCGTGACTTTGCAAATGTGAAAAACGCGTCCATCACCAGGTCTGGTTTCAAATTTTTCACGCTCCCGGCCGCAAGTTGCATGTAAATGGCATTTTCTCGCGCTTCGAGACGGTAAATCATCGGGCGGATGTCCACGTTCGCCTCGCTTCGTTTCGTCTGCTTGAGCACGCAGATTTCCTCCTGCGCCGCAAACTGAGCCAGACAGTCCTCCCAACTCTCAAAGAATGGGGAAGCTTTCGTGGCCGCCGTAGGGCAGGCACCAGGTTCCGTTTCGATTCCTGATGCGGCGTGCTTCAAAGACGTGCGTTCACTAAAGCATGTCATGCATTCCCGATCATATACAAGATAATCCGCGGCGGCCACGATGGCCATCCCGGTCATTTTCTTCTCCTCGGAAATTTGGCGAAAGCTCACAATCTCGATGCCGTCGGCCGCCACGGCATTTAAGCGGCGTATGGCCTCCTCGCCTTGTATCGGCGCGCTCAGCTCGATGTCCGCATATTCCCCGTCGCTTGTCAGCCCGATTCCTAACGGGCTTGCAAACGACATGATCATGTGCGGGCTGTAGCCGCCCGTAAAGGCGAGGGGAATTTCCGCCCGG
>CATLEQ010000357.1 GCA_949915905.1 uncultured Lachnospiraceae bacterium
ATCATGATTCCCCCACTGAATATCCAGGGAATGGTAGTTCATCAGCTTGTCCATGATGATATGCGGTCCCGGTCCCCGGTCATAGATATCTCCCACAATATGAAGGTGATCCACGACCAGACGCTGTATCAGGCGCGAGATGGCGGTAATAAAGTCCTCCGCCCTGCCAATACGGATGATGGTGAAAATGATTTCATTATAATAGGACTCTTTGTCGCTGATTTCCGCCTTCTCGGTAATCAATTCCTCAATCACGTAGGCAAAATCCGGCGGCAGCATCTTGCGCACCTTGGAACGGGTGTACTTGCTCGCCGCCCGTTTGCTCACCTCGATCAGCCGGTAGAGGTTGACCTTGTACCAGTCCTCCATGTTCGGCTCGGTCTTCTTAATCTCCGCAATCTTCTCCCTCGGATAATAAATCAACGTCGCCAGGGAACGCTTGTCCCGCTCGCTTAACGTGTTGCCAAACACATCGTTGATTTTCCGCTTCACGGAACCGGAACCATTTTTCAGCACGTGGGAAAATGCCTCGTACTCCCCGTGGATGTCCGTGATAAAATGCTCCGTCCCCTTTGGCAGGTTCAAAATCGCCTGCATGTTAATAATCTCCGTGGATGCCTTGGCAATCGTCGGATACAGATCCGAAAGCCGCTCCAAATATTTAAATTCTAAATCTCTCAATTTTTCCCTCCTGGCCACGAACACTTGGCGAGATTCTTCTCGAACCCAGTGGCAGCACAACTTCCTTAAAACTGAATCACGTCTCCCATGTCGTACATTCCGGCCGCTTTTCCCGCCAGAAACTTCGCCGCCTCCACGGCTCCCTTACCAAACACGCTGCGCGAGTACGCCGTATGCTTAAACTCAATCACCTCGTCCGTACCGGCAAAAATGACCTCGTGCTCTCCTACGATGGTGCCGCCGCGCACCGCGGAAATCCCGATTTCCTTGCCGTCCCGCTTCTGTCTGACCTGGCTTCTGTCATAGACGTAATGGTACTCTTTGCCCAACGCGTCATTTATCGAATCCGCCAGTGCCAGTGCCGTCCCGCTCGGAGCATCCAGCTTCTGGTTGTGATGCCGCTCCACCAACTCGATGTCATACCCCGCCGGTCCCAGGACGTTCGCCGCGTTTTTCAAAAGCTTCAACAATAGATTGATTCCCAGTGACATGTTGGCGGATTTTAAAATGGCCGTCTCTTTGGAAGCCTCTTTTATCTTCTCCAACTGCTCCGGCGAATATCCGGTAGAACAAAGTATCGCCGGTACTTTCCTCTGTGTGCAATATGCGAGAACCTCCTCAAGTGCCCCGGCATTGGAAAAATCTATCACCACGTCGGCCTCCTTGTCGCAATCCGCAATGTGTGTAAATACCGGATATGCATTGGCAATCCCGGTATACGTGTCCACGCCCGCCACGATTTCAACCTGCTCGTCCGCCTCCACGAGGCCGGTAATCATCCGCCCCATCTTTCCGTTACATCCATTCATCAATATTCTAACCATATTTTATATCCTGCCTTTCTTAAAATCCCCTAACATAAAAAGGATACCACACTTGAGCAAAATCCTCAACCAATGATATCCTTTTAACAAAATTTATTTTTCTGTTACTTTTCACGGAGTGGCATCAGCAGACTACTCTTCCAGACATTCCAGCTTGGAAACCGACACCTCGTACGCGGTTCGCGTCTCCGTCTCCACTTCCGATATTTTCTTTACATACTCCCTGCTCTGAATCCGTCCCAGCACCTGCACATGCTCCCCGACCTCGAAACCGGAGGCATAGCGGGCGTTTCTTCCCCAGCAAATACACGGAATGTAATCGGATTTTCCATAGGGGCGGTTGACCGCCAGCAAAAGATCCGCGATTTCCCTTCCCAACGGGGTCTTGCGGTAGACCGGCTGTTTGCATATGTAGCCTTCGAGCAGAATATAATTTGTCTTGGCTCCGTCCAGCTCCTCCTCGATAAATTCCAGTTCCCGCACGAACACGGACAATACCAAGCGGTTTCTTTGCTCCTCATGACGGTTGTACGACCGAAACTGCCCTGACACCATGATGAATTCTCCGGTGTAGTCCTGCGTCACGTCAATCAGCCTCTCCGAAATCGTAAGCGGGATGCGGTCTTGTGAATTGCTCAGACGCCTTACCAAAACGTCCATCACGTAAAACCCTTCCCCGAATACTTCGTGGCTGTATGTAAGCTGTGACGCCACTTCTCCCATGATTGTTACCTGGTTGTTCTCAATTACCTTATCTGACATGATTTGTAAATCTCCCTTCCTCTGTGTGGTATTTTTTGAGTCATTAGTAAGTGTATGTATTATAAGGCCAATATAGAACCAAATACACGAAAAACCATTCGACAATATTCGCAACCACGATTTCGACATTCGACATTTCGAGGGAAAACATGGAACAAGGTTTCCTAATAACAATCGAATAGGGGAAATTTTTCCCCTACTCGCCGCGCCGGGACAAGCTGCGTAAGCAGCATATACCTTTCTGTCCCGTGTGCACAAAAAGAGCCCGCCAAATCGCCAAAAAACGCGACTGACCGACCCTTCATTTGATTCATTATTTTTTATATCATAGCCAATGGAGAAGTGACACCTTCCCCGTATGTCTCTTATTTTTTCTCACTTCAAAATATTTTTCCAATCCACTTTATTATATAAAACCCTGACTATATATACGACATCATTTTCCATATCATAATAATAAAAAATATTATAATTATCAAAACATGTCATTCGTAAACCTACTCTTTTTAGTAAATCATCATTTTTTCCAACCTTTCCCGCACTTCCTCAATCGTACTGGTTCTTCCATCCTGCATCGCTCTATAACCTTCTCCGAGCAACCTATATAATTCCAATTTTACAGTATCTGATGTTTCTACTACTTGCCGTGTCTTCGTTGCTAACATATATTTATATCCTCCTTCTCTAAAACTAGATATAGTATATCACATACCTTTATTTTCAACAATACAACAATGACCATTCTCTTCTTTCATCTTCCCTTTTCTGACGAATCAATTCTGCAAGAATGCCTTCTCGTTTTTACATCATAATTGATACCTACCAGTAAAACATCTGGGGCGAGGCACTTTCCCCATGTACCTCTTCCAGAAAATCTGCAATGGCATCTTCATCCATCCTCAATGTCGCGTCCAAAAGCTGCTCAGAGCGAATAATCGCTTTCACAAGCTCTGTTCTTTTTCCGTTTTTCACGGCTCGAATGAATTCTTCCCGAACCTCCATTCTGCTTAGAATTATTATCCCACTCAAATTATTTTTACGACACTCCTTTTCTCCCATTATAACCCGAGTTTTCAAAAATCACAAGTTACAATTCGGTGCCGCACCAGCGCGGGCTAAACAATAACAATCACAACACTAACCCATTTTCTACAAAATCCCGCCGTTATTTTTCAATGGAAATATATCCCCAAATCTGGTATACTTATTTAAGAAAATAATTGGGGGTTCATCGTATGAGTTATAGAGTTTACTATTCGCACGGCGTGGAGGACACCGATGCCATTGGCATCCGGCACATGCTCAGCATAATAAGAAAACGCCCGGGAATGTTTTTGTCGCCCAAAACCCTTGCCTCCCTGCAGACCTTTATTTGGGGCTATCAATTTTCCGAAAAAGATTTGAATGTACACCGGCACGGGAATTTTTTTCCCTTGGATTTCTCATACATGCACGAATTCACAAGCATCTACCTGAAAAAAGAACGCAACAGTACGGGGTACTGTTCCCAAATCCGTGAAGCTTGTAACAATGACGAAGATAAAGCTTTGGATTTGTTTTTTGAAATATACGACGCATTTTGCCAGATTCAAATGAGACGCTATTGGAAAGCATCCTTGACAGAAGCGCAGATTCACCGCAACAATATCATGCTGCGAAAAAATGGATCAGAGCCAAGTTTTAAGGATCCTATTGCCGTTTATGTCCCGGAGCTGACCGTTCCCGCCTACATACTTGCGATAGAAACCATGGAAGATGTCAGGATGGAACCTTTCTTTTTTGCTTCACCAGAAGATGCAAAAGGACACGGCGAGCCACTCATTATGAGGGCAGAATCTTATTTTGGC
>CATLEQ010000358.1 GCA_949915905.1 uncultured Lachnospiraceae bacterium
CGACGCGGCCGCCAAGGACATGGCTGCCTTAAAAGAGCTTGTTCAAAGTCTGGGCAGTTCCGGCGCGTCCACCAAGGACATGGCCGCCCTAAACGCGCTTGTCCAAAACTTAATCGGTTCAGGACAAGGCCTGCCAGAGGGTGCCATCGATCCGCAAATGAGCGCGGAAATGGCAAAGATGCGGGCGGAACAAGCCTTTTTACAAGCCACACTTGATCAAACGGATTTGGCCATCGAAGTCGGTTCCCAAACCGACCGCGCCGAACTGGAGTCCACACGGGAAGTGGAACGACAGCCGGAACGCATCGTCGATGACAAAATCTGGGAAATGTTGCTTGCATGGCGACAGAACTCCCAACTGTCGGCAGAGCAAAATTTAAAACAGCTCCAGGCCTTGTTTCAAATGCTGCTCAAAGAAATCATGACGGATTACCGGGGCGAGATGCAGCTCCAGCTATTGGCACAGCTTGACAGCCTCACGATGAACGCGATTAAACAGATGATGTTCGAGCGTTCTTCCGATTTACTTGATTTTCTAGGACAATACGGCCGCCCCGGAACGAACCAGCAAATCATGGACAGCTTGTTTGAAGCGGTCGCGGGGCGCAAGCCCATCTCCCTCTCCAGCGAAAGCTTTGGCCCCGAGGGACTTTTGTCTTCCTCAAAGGGGCAGGGAGTCATTTATCAAAAAGATTCTCGCGGAATCCGGCTCAATGCCGATTACCAGAATCGTATTGACCGGTCAGAAAACAGGCAAAACCAGGCCGCAGAATTACTTCGGAGAAATAATGCGTCGGGCAGGGGATTTTTGACGGGCAGGGAGGATTTTGCCTTGCAGCAAAGCGGAAGAGGAACAAGCACGGCCGGCTTTTCCACGCGTGACATTTCACAGGCACAGCAATTCATCCAGTATTTAAGGCTGAATTTTCCAGAACTTGACGCAGAA
Organism: uncultured Lachnospiraceae bacterium; assembly: GCA_949915905.1. Classification (GTDB taxonomy): domain Bacteria; phylum Bacillota; class Clostridia; order Lachnospirales; family Lachnospiraceae; genus Schaedlerella. Next base: position 947 of record CATLEQ010000358.1, read on the forward strand.
GAACTTCCCTACACCAGCGAGGAATTCATCGGCTTTTCTTCTGGAATCATGGCCTTGAAAGCCCAGACATTCATAGACAAAAAAGGAATGGGGAGCGGTATGTCATCCGCCTTGAAATATGCGTTGGACAGTTATATCCAAAGCCAGTTTTTCCAGAATGCCCAGGCCTTGAAACAGTCCTCCTCTTTCAGAGACAAGTCATCAAGCCTTTCTCTAAAGGCTGACGACTTCCAGAAGGTATATCATTTTATGGTAAATACGTATCAGGATAAAAAGGACGCGCAGGCCGCCGTCCTGGCCGGACTGCAAAAAGCTTCGGAAAGCTTTCATGAAAAGCAAAAGGATTCCGTTTTCCAGAAAGCGGCACGATATTTTTCCGATACCGGCTTTTTCTCCCATTCGGAAATTGATGATTTGGAAAGGGAAATCTTAGACGGGTGGAAGGCCATTTGCAAGGACTGGAATGAGTTCCTAAAGTTTGCCCAGATTCCGGCCGACAAGTCGCTGCGCTTCCAGTCCAACATGGACTACAATTTTTACATGGCGATTCTTTTGGCCTATGAACGGGCGACCCAGGCCAAGGACAGTACGAAAATTCCCAAGACCATCCCTTACATGGTAAAATGGGGGGCTGCCATCGTCATCGTGGGGGCAGGCACCGTCATACTGTACTCCATGTTTTTCTAGTTTCTATTGCATTTGTAAATATTTTTTAATATACTTTAAAAATCGAAATTCTAAATCCGTCCGTATTGCTGGAAAGTGAAGAATGATTATGAAAAAGCCTATTTTAAGCCCGGATTTTACCATTGAAGACATTCATAAGTTAAGAGAGTATAATTATTACCAAACAAAAGATATGACACCACAAGAACGCATGGATTATTATAACAGCCGCGGCATGGAAGTTCACAGAGAAATACAACTCCGCAAACTGCAAAAAGCGTAAAAAGGCACCGAGTGCCGATTCGGGTCGAATTGTAACGGACAGCCTAGTGTCTTGTCCCGTTGACTTTCAGCAAAACGAGACAAGACACTAGCGTCCGTACGTATTTGTCGGTGCAAAACAAGTATGATTCTTACAGACATAAAAAGTCGTGCCGTCATTTATCAACGGATACTCCTCGCTTTTTGAAACCGTGATTACATTCGCCAATAAAGGAAGCCGTCCTTTTATTTTCTCCAAGTCCGAACTGTCTTTCAAGGCGATTACGACATGCTCCGGAGGATTATCATAAAGCAACTTCGCAAGAAGAAACATACTGTGTCCCGCCAAATAATCTTGTGCCTGAATGGTCATATAATCTATCTGCCTTTCTGCAAGTTCCTTGTATTCCTCTTTTTCAGTCAACTGATACAATCTCACAAAATCATACGTCATCACGGAATTCCCGCTTGGAATCGCGCCGTCATAGGATTCTTTCGGATTCATAAAAAGCTCCGTGTCACTCGAGTCCGAAAGATAAAATCCTCCGTTCTTGCCATCGGCAAATCGTTTTACCGCTTCATTACAGAACTGCTCCGCTTTTTCTAAATAATTCCGATTCAGGGTAGAATGATATAGCTCTGTCAATGCGGCTACATAAAATGCATAATCATCTAAAAATCCGCTTTCCGACCGCCTTCCGTCACGCCAGCTTGTAAAAAGGCGCAGGTTTTCGCTCAAATTTTTCTCAATGAATCCCTGCGCGTCAATTGCCGCTTGAAGATAGTCCTCGTTTTGTGAAACCCGATAAAGCATGGACAATGCCGCTATCATCATGGAATTCCAGGAAAGCAGAGTCTTATCGTCAAGATGCAGCCTTGAACGTTTTTTCCGATAATCGTACAGCTTCTGCATCTCATCGCTAAAATCAGAGTTCAAATCACTACTTTTCAAAAGATTTGGAATATTTACGCCCTCAAAATTGCCGCCTGCAGTGATATCAAACGTGTCTGAAAAACATTTTCCCTTTTCCTTTCCCAAAACAGCGATTATTTCGTCCAGTGTAAACGTATAATATTTCCCTTCCACGCCCTCACTGTCAGCGTCCTGCGCACTGTAAAATCCGCCTTCCGGGGAAGTCATTTCACGAATCACATATTGCGCGGTTTTTTCGGCAGTATCCAAATATAAGTGATTTTGGGTTGCCGTGTAAGCCGCCGCATATGCCATCATCAATAATGCATTGTCATACAACATTTTTTCAAAATGCGGCGCAAGAAAATATTTGTCCGTGGAATATCTGGAAAACCCATGTCCGACCTGGTCAAAGATGCCGCCCTTCCGCATTTGTGTAAGCGTTTTCTCGACCATTCCCAACACATCCGAATCGTTCCTCTGCTTTGCGTATAACGTCAGAAACAATAAATTATGCGGCACGGGAAATTTCGGAGCCGCCCCGAATCCCCCATGCGTGCGGTCAAAGCTTTCCGAAAACAATTTCACCGCCTTCTCAAAAAGATGATCATCATTTACGTCTCTATCATTGGGTTCGGAATATTTCAAATGTGCAATTACTTGTTCCGCCGAATGTAACAGTTCTTCCCGGTTACCGTTCCACTGCTTTGCCACCGCGTTCAGCAAGTCGGCAAATCCCGGCATAGCGTACCGTGACCGCACCGGAAAATACGTACCGGCCAAAAATGGTTTTTTATCCCATGTCATGAAAATACTCATGGGCCATCCGCCGCTTCCGGTAAACGCCTGACATACCGACATATACACGCTGTCCACGTCGGGACGTTCCTCACGGTCAACCTTTATAGAAATAAAATGTCTATTGAGAATTTCGGCCGTCGTCCCGTTTTCAAAGCTCTCGTGGGCCATGACATGGCACCAATGGCAAGTACTATAGCCGATACTTAGGAAAATAGGCTTATCTTCTCGCTTCGCTTTCTCAAATGCTTCCTCGCACCACGGATACCAATCCACGGGATTTTCTGCATGCTGTAGCAAATATGGACTTGTCGCGTTTTTTAAGTGGTTGCTCATTTTATTTTCCTCTCCCAAACTCGAAAATGCCTCTTAAAGCTTGGGCATGTATTAAGGGATGCCCTTGGGTATTTTTCCCGATACCTTTTCACTTTATACTATCCGTTTACCATTTGGTCATATACTCGCCGTACCTCCTCTTTCGTCGCCAGGTTTTCCGAAAACGCGCTGGCACTGCCT
>CATLEQ010000359.1 GCA_949915905.1 uncultured Lachnospiraceae bacterium
ATTGTCCAGCACGGAATACATCGCCATATGGGTGGAACTGTTCACGAACTCAAACAAAGCATTTCCCGTCAGCAAATATACCGGAAAATTCTCAATTCCCCGGTCAAACATCTGCGAAAACACGATGGTCATGACAATCATGATCAGAAGCGGGCTTAGAATACTCCATAAATATCCCAAAAAGCTTCGCCGATACTTTAACTTGACATCCCGTACCACCAACTCACGCAACAAATCCTTGTACTGGATCAACACATTGATTCTTTCTATCATCGCCGCCATCTTACCAATTTCCTCCCATACCTATGGCCTTCCTTAAAAAAAGTTGGTTTTTACGATTGAGATTCCATCTCCAATCATCCCGACCAACTTATTTTCCCACTCCATAATTTAGCAACTCATCCTATTATACCCATTCATTAGACTGATTATAGCAAAAGACGCACACATTGTCAAATCTTGTTATTTTTCGACTTTTTTTCCTTCCGCCATGCGGCATGGTGCGAATAGAAACACTGTATTTTCACTATCAAAGCCGTAACCACCGTGCAAAATACAACCTTCGCCATAAAATAAATGACAACGGCGGGCACTCCATGTCCCACCAGCCCCTCCAGCAACGCGTCCCATGGCATTACTTTTAGTTCCACGGCATGAACACACATCACGATCAAGGAATTACGCCCAAAGAAAAGCAACCCCTTGGAAATATACCGTGTCTTTTCCGCCAGCACCCTTGAAAAACAAAGCACCACGTAGCTTCCCGCCAATGCTCCGGCATAATCCAGCAATCCATGGTTGAACCGATTCTCTACCAGATACATCTCGCCGCAAAACAGAATGCAGAACACCCAAAGTGCAATTGTCCCCAGCCAAATCTCTCTCGGAAGCTTTTTCTCCATAATCTCGTACTTACGGGCAAGCATCCCCAGATAGACAAAGCTTGATGCCACCATGCCAGATTGAATGCTAAGGGGCATCCATGCCGCCGCACTGCCCATAAGCCCAAGTAAGGCAATGACAAGGATGCACGCCCCGCCATGTTTCCACTCCATAAAATAGCGCACGATGACCAATGCGAAAAAGAGCGCGGGCAAAAACCAGATGGCTCCTACCGAGAACACGCCAAAGCCCTCGCCAAAATAAATTTCATGAATCTCGGCACCATTCCCATATAAACCTGATAAAACCTGGTTTATAAAAGATACGATTACCGCCCAGATGTCATTCATCCATAGATAAACCACGCGCATCGTTCCCACCGTGATAAATCCCCATGCAGTCACATAAGGAATCATCAACTGCTTCGCCTTGCTCTTTGCATACGCTTTTACCGGTAACTTGTCATTCAAAAAATATCCGCTTACCAAGAAGAACAACGGCACATGGAACGTGAACACAAACTGATTGATTTTATCATGTCCCAAGTGCCCGGCTATGATGCAAAGCATCGCAATTCCTTTGGCAATATCGAAATACTCAATTCTTTTCTTCATACCTCTCTTTTTTCTGCGTTCTTAACGCCCTCTTGCAACTTTCAGTTACAAGGTCATGCACCTTGCATCCCACAAAGCGCATGACCCCTCCCACTTTCTTACTCCAATATGTCACCGCGCTTTACTGCGGCAATCTGCTCCCGGATGGCGGCCACGGATTCCTCGTTCGGCCATGCCACGGACAACGGTGCCCCTGTATAAGAATAACAATACTGCATATCTCCGGTTCCTTCCGCCGCGACAGATACGATATTCCACCCCTGGCCGCTATCCAACTGACTCTTTATCAAGCTTTGAATCTGCTCCGCGCTCATATTGGTGTCCACGTTTCCGCTGACACTCTCAAGAATCCCATTCGCTCCCGCCAAAATGGCCGGGGAAATCGCCTTTTCAATCATCGCCTTGATGACCGCCTGCTGGTTCTTCCCTCTCTGATAATCGCCGCTGGCCAGATGTTGCCGCTCCCTGGAGAATGCCAGTGCCTGTTTTCCGTCAAAATGATTCTCACCTTGTACCACGTCCATCACCAGACCGGAATCCGAGGACGTCGTAAACGCAAACTCAGAATACACGTCAACGCCCCCCAGGGCATCCACCATCTGAATCAGAGACGTGAAATTCACCCGGGCATAGAATTGAATCTCCGTATCATACAACTCACCAAGCGTTGCCATCGAAGCATCCACACCATAAATGCCCGCATGTGTCAGCTTATCCCTGGCTCCGCCGGTAATCCCCGGAATCGCCACATAATAATCCCTCGGAGTCGTCACCAAAAGCACCTGGTGCGTCTCCGGATTGACCACGGCCAAAATATTCACGTCGCTCCGACTGTTCGTCTCAATCGCGCCATACACGTCAATCCCACTAATATAAACCACGAACGGCTCTTCCTTCACCTTCACGTCAATCGCAATATTTTTAATCACACTTTCCACTTCATGGGAATATATAATCTTCACGCTGTCCGAATACCCTTCGAACGCCTCCTCCAAAATGGCGGCATACGCTTCATTATATATAATGGCATCCACTTCACCTGATTGCAAGGCCGCCGCCTGCTCGCTAAGCCCGTTGTACTCCACGGTGGCAATCTCCAAACCAAGCTTTGTATTAATTTCCGAAACCGTTCCCCTGATTTCATCCCCCTTCATCGCATACTGCACGCCAAAGCTGTACCCGGCGGCATCCTCAATGGTCTCTGCCGGATTATCCTTCAATACCGCCACGACAACCTTGTCGACCTTCTTATCTCCGCCGCTGATGGCCGCCACCATGGTATTCGCCTTCACCACATAATAAGAACCAAACACCAGAACCGCAGACATGAATACACTGATCACCTTGCCCGCAATTCCATAGCCTTCCGCTTTCAGCTGAGTCAATAAAATCAACAAAAATACAATCAAAAGTACCAATGCGAACACCGCCAGATACTTTGTCGGCAACATGTTCAAAAAAACGACCGATATAAGGAACGCGATACTGGCTACCAGTTCAATCCCCGCCAAAGCCAGGCCGACATAGTGGCTAACTTTACGGGCGGTATTTTTTCCAGCCTCTCCCTGCTTAGAAGATGACCCGCGCCCGCCGCTTGAAGTCCCTCTATTTCCTTGCGTGCTATTTCTCCGTGCACCTTGTGAACCCGCCCGTCGCGTGCTTGTTCCTTTTGCCCCCGTCTTTTGCGAGCCAGCATTCCTTCCTTTTACCGTCCGAACGGATTTCCTATTTTCCTTGTCCATCTATAAGCTTCCTCCTTAAGCCGGCGTACCCACAAACATAAGTTCCCCATGAAATACAAACCATTTTCTTTCCACTCATGTACCCTTGTACTTGTCACCTTAGATACATACCGCTTTATTATAAACACTCTTATGACAAAATTCAACCCAAAAATTAAGTCTTGACACTTTTCAAAAGACATGATATGTTAAGGCGGTAGAACATCATGTAAATTCGAAATATTAATGGTGACTTTGAGGAGGAAAAAATGGTCTTTTCGTCATTGATTTTTTTATGGCTTTTTTTGCCTATCGTATTTTGCACTTATTTTGTTGTCAAAGATCAATTTAAAAATGTACTCCTATTAGTGATGAGCTTGATATTTTATGCCTGGGGCGAACCAAGATACGTCGCGCTGATGATTATTGTAGTACTGATTAACTGGATATTTGGCATGGCAATAGAAAAAAGTCTTGCCCACAGAAAACTATTCCTTATCGGAGATATTATTATCAATCTAGCTATTCTTGCATATTTTAAGTATTATAATTTTTTTGTCGAGATAGTAAACGGCATGGTAACAGATTCCCTGACACCTCGAAACATCGTACTGCCAATCGGGATATCTTTTTTCACGTTCCAGATTTTGTCCTATATCATAGACCTCTATCGCGGAAAGTACATGGCGCAAAAAAACATCATTAATCTCGCCTTATATATTTCATTCTTCCCTCAATTGATTGCTGGCCCGATTGTTCGGTATAGTGACATTGACAAGCAAATTGCGCACCGGGACATAACATACGAAAAAGTTGCCCTTGGTATCCGCCGTTTTATATATGGATTAGGAAAAAAGGTGATAATCTCAAATACGAT
>CATLEQ010000360.1 GCA_949915905.1 uncultured Lachnospiraceae bacterium
AAAGCCGCTCCGCATTGGAAACCGTCATGCAGGGCGTGTCGTCCGCCACCCCCTGCGGAATAACGATATGTGCCTGCAATCCTTGTTGTTCCTTGCTTTCGAAATGAATGAACCCTCCCATGGCATGAAGAAGTCCCCGTGCGATAGGAAGCCCCAGACCCAACCCGCCCGCGAACCGGCTGCTTCCGGAATCCGCCTGATAAAAGTCATCATACATCTGTACAAGCTGGGAATCCGTCATGCCGATGCCGGTATCATAAATGTCAATGACCAAATTGATTCCGTAACTCTCCCGCCGAAATTCGATACAAATGTTAATCCCGCCCTCTTCCGTGAACTTGATGGAATTCTCCAACAAAATTTTAAGCACATGCGAAATCTTTTCCGCGTCCCCGATAAGCACCGCCGGCATCCTCGGATCAATGTCAAACACCATTTCCAATTGGCTTTTGCCGCTCTGCAACGCCGTCATGGCAATCACGTCATTGAGTACCGAGGTAATCATGTATTCTTCCCTTACCGGGGTCAACGTTCCCTCAACAATTTCCGTATAATCAAGCATATTGTTAATCTGATTGGACAAGCGCTTGCCTGCCATCTGTATGGACTGCAAATCTGCCCGTATTTCAGGTGACACGCCCTTTTCCAGCACGACCTCGCTGATTCCGAGCACCATGTTGATGGGCGTTCGAAGTTCATGCGAGACATTTGACAAAAAAACTGCATTCTGCCGTCCTACCGTTTCCAACTGCATGAACGCGTCACTATACATCTCCCTCGCTTCCCGCCTCTTGCTGATCTTATATCTTGCGATCTCGGTCGCACCAGCCACCAACACGATGTCGAGTGCCAGATATACCGCCTCCTGCATCTCCATCTTGTAAGTAATCGTATGCAGGCATAGGAAATGATACCATAATTCCAACACGTACAAGGCGGCCGTCATATATAACAGCCGCTTTCTATCCAGTACGGAAAAGACGAGAAGCAAGATGCATGCCACCGCAACCATGTCGTAAAGACTGCTTCTATGTACGCCGAAGAAAAAAAACTCAATCATCAACAATCCGACACACAAATTTTCATAAAAAAGTTCGGAACCGATTTTTCCGATATGAACTGCCCACACGATGAGACAGCCGATAAAGATCAGCGGAACCATCCACATTTCCCAAGACATGACTATCGTGATCAAAATCAACATCGCGCTGAACACGCTGACAACGCCGGCCAAAAGCAGGTATATGCCCGTATGCCTTTCCGCCTTCATTCTTCAAGCTCCTTTGCAACCCGTTTCAGTAATTCCCTCGGGTAAAATGGTTTTTTGAGATAATTCACTGCCCCCAACTCAATCGCGCTTCGCACGTCATCTTCATATCCCGATGCCGTCAAAAAAATAACCGGAACTTCGATTTTGTTCTCCTTCATACGCTCAAACGTCTCCATGCCGTTCATTCCCGGCATCGCGATGTCAAGAAGAACCAAGTCCACCTTTTCGCTTTGCAATTTTTTAAGTGCCGCCTCTCCCGACTCCGCCAGAAGCACGTCATAATAATCCTTCAAAATCATCCTTGTCCTTTTCAAGTTCATAGTGTCGTCATCCACGACTAAAATACGTTTCTGCATGATATGGCCACCTCCCTATTCGCTCTTGGAGATTCCCGAAATCCCCATGGAACATATTTTAAAACATTATAACGACAAAGTCAACAACCTATGTAGAAAACAAACCGCGAACAAAACACGGAGCTTTTAACAATTATGGGGAGCCTCCCAAAATCGGGAAGTCCCCACTCATGCCAATTCTATTACTCAATGCAAATATTTCCCCGCAATTTCCTTAAGCCTCTGCGGGTTTTCTTCCATCCACGCCTCGAACTTCTTCCCGGACGCGGAGATTTCCCGCCCCAGTTCCACGAAAAAGTCTGGAATTTCCTCCTCCAGCATGGAGCCCCACTGTTCCCCGAATCGTTCCTCACCCTGCTCCTCGCGTCCGTCCACATGGAAGGTGTACGCCGGTTTCGTCACACCGTCCACCCGTTTCACGCCGCCGTGGAATCCCAAACGCCCAATCTGGTGCGTGCCGCATGACGAAGTACAACCGGAAATATGGATGCGCGGCAACACGCCGTCGGCAAATCCCTCCCCGGAAACCGCCTCGATAATGGCATGGAGCAGCCCCTGCGAATCCCGAAGGCCCACCTGGCAAACGGACGCGCCGATGCAGGAGACGGAAGATTCAAACAGACTATTCGCCCCGTCCTGCGTCACCGCCAATACGCGCTCCGCTTCCGATCCATTCAGGTTTATGATATAAATCGTCTCATCCGGCGCGATGCGTACCTCCACGTCCTCCATGTCCTTGATGCAGTCATACAATTCGGCAAACTTCGTCACCGGCGGCAGTCCGCCGATTGGATGGTAACTCACCGCGTACAACCCTGACTGTTTTTGCGCAATGACGCGAGAACCGCTTACGCGCACCCCGTCATCCGCCTTCGTGACCGCTTTCGCTTCCACGTCCAGCATTAGACCTGCGCTCCTTGCATCCCCCGCAGTCCCGGCCGTTCCCGCGTTCTTCCCATTTTCCCGCACCTGTGCCAGTTTCTCCAGATAAGCCGCGCGGTAGGCTTCCTCCCCGCCCAACGCCTCCACCATGTAGCGGGTTCTGGCCTTGCCACGGTTTTCATAATTTCCATATGCGCAGAACGTGTCAATCATTGCCTGCACGTAATATAGCACCTCGCTCGGGTCAATCCCCTCCGCCACCCTCACGCCCATGCGCGGGTTATTTCCCAGGCCGCCCGCGCTGTACACGTCGAACAAGCCGTCCTCTCTGGCGGTAAAGCCCAAGTCGCGAAACGTCGCATGCGGTGCGTTCGCCGGGGAATTGGAAAAGCAAACCTTCAACTTCCTCGGCATTTTCACGGTCTTGATTTTCCACAATAAGAAATCCGAAACCGCCTCCGCATAGGGCATCACGTCAAAATATTCTCCCGCTTCCACGCCCGAGAGCGGGGACACCATGACGTTGCGGGGGAAATCCCCGCCGCCTCCGCGGGTGATGATGCCGACTTCAAACGCCTTCTCCATGATTTCATAGACCACGCGCGCGCTCAGATTATGCAGCTGGATGGTCTGGCAAGTTGTAAAGTGCACCTTGTCTATCTGGTACTTCTCAATCACGTCCGCCACAAATTTCAGCCTTTCCTTCAAAAGCCGCCCGCCGGGAAGGCGCAGACGCAACATGCTGGCACCCCCGCCCCTCTGGGCATAGCTGCCGAACCCGCCGGAAAATCCCTTGTATTCCTTCACGTTCACCTCTTTAGCATAAAACTTGTCCGTCATCTCGCGAAATTCAGACAAATCCTCTTTAAATTCCCGCAACAGCTCTTCCATATTTTCCTTCTCCTCTCTTATACTCACGGCCGATGAAACCTGCCATGAGTATCTACCGCCCGTCCTCGGAGTCGGCACGCAAGCTCATAATTCCATCCGCCAAAATTTTCACATCATCCAATATATAGTCGAACGCCCCTGCCTTATACATGTTAATCACCACCATGCCAATCGGCACGGCCAAAATCATGCCGATCACGCTGGATACTTTATAGCCGATATAAAGCAAAACCAATGTCAAAAGAGGATTCAACCCCACGCTGTCGGCCACCATTTTAGGCTCCAGGGTACGATGGCAAATCTGTGTAATGGCATAAAGAACCAACAAAAATAAAACCATCTTGTAATTCCCCATGAAGATTTCGTAAACCGCCCAGGGAAAAATGGCCGTCCCGGTTCCAAAAAAGGGCAGGAAGTCCAAAAATGCCACCAAGAACGCTACCAATGGGTAATACCCCACCCCAAGCAACCCGAATCCTACCAATAGGATGATAAAAACAACACCCATGATTTTAAACTGCGCTTTAAAATATCCGCCCACCGCATAACGCAGATTATCCGTCACCATCGTCATCCGCCTCGTCACGGAAGGCGGAGCGACCTTCTTGCACCAACTCAACACTTCCTCGCGCTGCACAGTGAAAAAATATGCCGACAAAAGAGCCATGATGACGGCAATCCGGTAGGACGGCA
>CATLEQ010000361.1 GCA_949915905.1 uncultured Lachnospiraceae bacterium
CGGAACGCATGATCACGGCCTCCGTAATCCCTACCTGGCTATGGAAATAAGGCTTTGCCTCCTCACAGATGCCCTCCTCGATGCCGTCTTTTAAAATGGTTGCCGGAAGCTTCCAGTTTTCACAAGTGACGATGTTTAAGTAACCGCCTTTTTTGGCCTTTTGTTCAATGCCCCGTGTCAAAAGCGGAATCAAAGCCGTAAGATTTTTTCCGCCCACGGAGGTAAATACCGCGTCGGCATCCGAAAGAACCTCGGCCACTCGTTTGGTTTCGGAGAACGGAATCGCTCTCACGCCTTTTACAACACAGCTTTTTGCACGGTTGCCGAGGATATTGACCGTATATTGTCCGCGCTCGTTCAGCAGATCCACGAGCCCGTCAGATTTTTCGATAAAGGTGAAAGGAACCGAGTTTAAATATAACAAATGTCCGATAAAGCCGCGTGCGATTTTGCCGGCACCGAATATTACACATTGCATGTTAATTTCCTCCATTCATAATGAGATTTGTAACTCTAAGCGGGGTGCTTTGCACTAGACAACCGGCATTGTTCCTTTATGGCCGGATACAAATTTTTATATACAGAGAAGCGGCGTTCCAGCCATGGCCGACAGCTTCCGGTTGGTTTTACGACATGTTTTACGGTGCAAACGTCCGCGGCGGCCTCCTCATAGTTTGCGTACCACCTCGCGCCGATTGCCGCCACCATCGCGGCACCGAGGGCAGATGAGTCCGTCTCTTCCATGATGGCCACCGGAATCTGGAAGAGTTCCGCTTTCAGTTGGTTCAATGTCCGATTCCCTGCTGCGCCGCCGGCCGTCCGAAGCAGAGAAGCACTTGGTTTTCCCATGCTTTCGTAAATGTGGTACAGACTGAATGCGACGCCTTCCATCACCGCATAGGCCAGATCTTCCTTTGTGCACCCGCCGGAAATGCCGAAAAGTGTGCCCCTTGCATTTGCATCCCAGATTGGTGCCCGTTCCCCATTTAGATAAGGAAGGAAAATCGGTGGTTCGCGCGTCTCCATCGCCGCCAGGCTGATGCGGGCATAATCGGAAAATTGCGAACCAAAGGCAAGCGACGCCCCGCTGGAGGCGGTCACGCCATAATGCAGGTATCCGCGCAGATATGGGCCGCTTACCAGCTTTGTGTCCTTGTTGATACATGGCTCGATGATTCCGACGTGCTCACTGGTGCCGGAAATATCAAACATGTCCCCGGTATTTTGAACGCCCATGCCGAGCAGGGCGGCGAAGAAATCATTCAGCCCCACGTAGACGGGGATGTTTGCCGGAAGCAATGCATTGCAAAACCGTATTTCCTTTGTATATCCGGCGAGCGCGGTAGCCCCCGTCATCTGCGGAAGGAGTTCTCTGGCGACGCCTAGTTTGTCCAGAAAAAAGGAACTGTATTTTTGGGTCGTTAAATTTGCAAGTCCCCGCCAGGAGAAGGGATCCGTCACCCGGTTCCCGGTAAGCCGCTCGCAGATAAAGTCCTTGGGCTGGCTTATTTTTTTGACATTCGGATAGTGCGCCTTGATATAACTTAAGCGGGGGAGCGGGTAGGAGGCGATGTCCGGGTGCGGCATGGAAATTTCCCGCAGAAAGTCTTCCGGCGAATAGTTCTTTTTTAATTCCGCAAGTTCCTCCGTGCCGATGCCGCAATCCCATCCAAGTACGTCCCTATCGTCAATGATATAAGTACCGACCTGGGATGAGAGGCCGATCGCGTTCACGTCGTGCAGGCGCATTTGAGACAAGGCCGCGCAAACCGCGCCCCACCACGCCCCGGGGGTGGCCGCCTCATAAGGCTGCCTGGCCTTTAGGACGGTTTTGTCTGTATATTTTTGTAATACTTTTACGGAAGAAGTACCGAGGTCGATACCCAATACGCTTTTTTTTCGTTCCATAGTCATTGCTCCTGATTTGCGGTAAAGACGGCCTTTAGAAATCCTTCCGGGCGTTTTCTGGCAAGTTCCAATCCCTTTTCATATTCTTCAAGTGAAATCAAGTCCGTCGCGAAGTGTTCAATGTCAATGAGGCCTTCCGACATCAGCGAGACCGCCTTTTGGTGCTGGTTCCAGTTGTTTCCGGCACCGATTATGCGAAGGTTGTTGATGTGAATGTCGTCAATACGGATGTTCATGAGTTTCCCGCGTCCATAGCCCGCCAGAACCACCGTTCCTCCCTTTCTGGCCAGCTTTAGACAGTTTTGGATGCATTCCTCCATTCCGGTCGCGTCAATAACGACGTCGGTGCCGTTCGGGTGGATGCCCTTCATCTCTTCCCTGAAATCCTGCGGGGAAAAATCTTGTCCGCCGGTCGCAATCGTATAGGAAGCTCCCATTTTTTTTGCAATGGAAAGCCGTTTTTCCGTGGCGGCGCAGACGACGATTTTTCTCATGCCCATCGCCCTGGCAACCGCGAGAATGCACAGCCCGATGGAACCGGCACCCATAATCAGGCAGGTATCGCCGAATTTTGCATTGGCCTTTTCCAACGTGCCAAGTGCGACTCCGAGCGGCTCGCACAGTGCGCCGTGCACGAAGGAGACGTTTTCTGGAAGCTCGCAGAGGCCGTACGCGGGTACGACGACATATTCCGCGTAAGCACCGTCACGCCGGAATCCGATTTCTTCGAAATCCTTGCAATAACGCCAGTTCCCGCTTCTGCATGCCTCACATTTCAAGCACGCCACGTCGTTGCTTCCAACAACCCGCTTTCCAATCCAGGACGTGTCCGCCTTGCTTCCGACCGCATCCACGATTCCGCTCCATTCGTGCCCCGGAATCAATGGATAATTGGCCGGAATGTTGCCGTCTAACACTTCCAAATCCGTGGCACAGATGGCGGCTGCCTGCACCTTCACGCGCACAAACCCCTCGGGCGGGGTGGGAATGCTTACACGTTTCAGAGCGATTGCACCCGGTTTTTGAATCACGACTGCCCTCATGTCTTTCATAGTAATCCCTCCTTTTTCTACTTGACTCGGTATAATATTTGCTTGACATTATATCACGCAGTGATATAATGTCAAGTAGAAAATGAAAAATAACTATATCAATATCAGGAAAATGAAAAATGGCGGTATCGATATCAGGAGAAGGAGGAAGAGAATGAAGAAAGAAACAATTTTAAAAATGGAACTTACGGACGGCCAGGCCGCGCTTTTTTATCTCGGCCAGGAGGGTTTTCTGGTGAAGTATCGCGGCAAATACTTTTTGATAGATCCGTATTTGTCGGACTATGTTGACCGGAATTGTTGTACGGAGAACGTGAAGTGGATACGGAAATATCCCGCCCCGATTCAGGCCGGGGAACTGGATTTTATAGACTGCGTGCTCTGTACGCACGCACATTTCGACCACGCGGATCCGGACACGCTTCGCGTCTTGGGCGAGGTCTGTCCCCGGGCGAAGTTTCTTGTCCCCAGGCCGATAAAGGAACTGATTGGTTCTTATGGAATCGCTTCCGAGCGCATCCTCGGTGCCAGGGCCGACGAGGCATTGCAGCTTTGCGGCTGCGAAATCGTTCCGGTGCCTTCCGCGCATGAAGAATTGCACCAGGACGCGGAGGGGAATTATATGGAACTAGGATACAAACTTTTATTGGGGGACATTTCCTTGTACCATGCGGGAGACTGTTGCGTATACGACGGGCTCGCCGGGCGGATTCAAAATGTGGACGTGTGCATGGTTCCGATTAACGGGCGCGGGTACTATAAGATGCGCGATGACATCGTGGGAAACATGACTGCGGAAGAAGCGGTTTTCCTTGCAAAAGAAAGCCATGCCGGCTTGCTGGTTCCAATGCATTTTGACCTTTATGGGGTAAATGGGGTCAATCCGGCGCATTTTGTGGATTGTGTATGTTCCATCCATCCGGTACAAAGGTTCCATATCTTTGCACCGGGCGAGTGTTACATTGTTTCAGCGGGCGCATGACCTTGTAAATAGTAAGGAACTGTAGATTTATCCTGCACATGATTCACAAGTTATTTTCGAACAGTTCCTAATCCTTCATAAATTGCCCCTTGGATGGC
>CATLEQ010000362.1 GCA_949915905.1 uncultured Lachnospiraceae bacterium
CCCGTCATCTTCACTCCACCGTGACCTCGCCGTCCTCACCCACGCTGACCTGCATTCCGTCCTTCACATATTCCAGAAACTCTTCTCCCAAAGAATCCACGACGGGCATCTTCACGTCATCGAGCCACACGTCTGCCAATATGACCCCGGCCCCGGCCAGTGAATCTATCGGCTTGGAAAAAAGCATGCAGGCCGGTTGGCGTTTCAGCGAGCAGGCACAGTAAATCACCAGGCCGCCCGTGGTCGAGCCGATGGTTTGCGGCAGGCAAAGTGCCTTTCCCGCCATCTGCTTGCCATACAAGTCCGGATTGTTCTGGTCGCCGCAGGTAGCTTTCTTGTCTCCGAACTGTAATGCCTTCTGGAACGAGGCAAGCGTGTTGAGTCCTCCGTGCGACACGACCGCCTCCGCGGTCACGCTCCCGGGAACCACCATTCGTCCTTTAAACACCTTCATGACTAGCGACCTCCTTTCGTGAGCTGTGCCAAGATCTCATCGTCCGTATAATACCTTGCCGACGTATACGTTCTCAGCTTGTTACTGGACGTGATGACCGGCATCTTTCCGCTTAACGGATTATTCATATACATAAGCGGACATATGTAAGACAAAATGACACCCGTTTTCTTCAACCGTTGATAGTACTGCGTGCTTTCGAACTGTTTCAGCACGCCGGGAGCCGCGGTAAACACGGTCGGAATCAAGACCTTGTCGTTGCCGCTTTCCTTCAGGCCTTTTTCAATTTTTTCCGTCCAATCCTTCAATTGCTGCAAACTCATGTGTGGGCAGCCCATGAAACAAAGTTTTGGCTTCGCATCCTTATTTTTCCATATAATAGGATAATTGTCGTACACACGCTGAAGCTCCGCGTCATCCACCACGTAAACCCTGGCATCCGGCTTAACCAACGCATCCCCTGTCTCCGCCGCCTCCGGCGTAAGTCCCTCGACATGATACAGGCCAACGGCTCCATTTGACGCGGTAGCCGCCCCGAAATCTTTCAAATAGGTACACGCCGCATCATTCAATTCATTTCCCAACCACTTGTCCAAACCACGGATATACGGCACGTCCTCCATGACCTTCATGCCGATGGCCGAACCCAAAAGCTGCGCCTCGGGCTTTTTCGTCGTCTTGATTTCCACAATCCAGTCCGCCTTGCGTCCTTCCTCGGTCAAAAGGCCAAAGTACGGAACATAACCCACGATAGATCCCATCAAGTCAATAATTCCCGAATTACGATTACAGTGCGCGCCCAGCACGGAATTCGCATAGACCACGGCCGAGGATTCGGACCAACTCAGCACGTCGCCCTTTTTCGGAACATTGCCGACCGCGTCCATGTAACACGTACATGTGAATGCATTTTCAGACAGAAGTCCCAGCTTTTTAAGCTGCGCCTCGTACTCCCCCTGCCGGGTGTACATAAAATGGTTGAATACGATGTTTTGGATAAAATTGGCGGGCACGTTCGAATCAAGCGGCTTGGGATCCACGGAAAACTTTTGCCCGGACACCGCCCCCGCCTCAATCAGCGTGTCCATCAATTCATACACGGCTCCCATGGCCTTGAGCCCGAAGGACGTGACCAGATGGTTGTACTCACTCGTGACCGGCACCATCTCCTTTGCGCCAAACAACTCGCCGTAGCGAATCAACGTCTCCATCACCTTTGAGAGCGTCTCGCCCTTTTCCCCGTCCAAGATGGCCTGCTGCTCCTTGGTGAGCCTCATGTGATGCTCAAACATAACTTACATACCTCCTTCGTTACGAGCACTTAGTGCCTGTGTTTTAGGCACTTATGTGCGATACATGCCGTCGCCGTTAGCGAGGTTTTGCCCGAGCTTACTAGACGGCGTTTACCTTGCTTCTCTCTCGTATCTTAATTCTCAGTATAACACATACCAAATTCAATTGCACCGTTTATTTCCGTCATGTGGTCAATGTGTACATCTTTTTTTATTTTTTTTGTTCATTTCTGTTATTGTCCATTTTGCGATTTGCGATTATACTCTTTTACAGAAACAAACGAATTCAACCAAGGAGGCTATTCAAAATGGCAAGTTTATCATTAAAAGGAATTGAAAAAATTTATGCAAATGGTTTCCACGCCGTAAAGGACTTCAACCTGGAAATCGCTGACAAGGAATTCATCATCTTCGTAGGTCCTTCCGGATGTGGAAAGTCCACGACGCTTCGTATGATTGCCGGTCTGGAGGACATCTCCGGCGGTACTCTGGAAATCGATGGGAAGAAAATGAACGACGTAGAGCCGAAAGACCGTGATATCGCGATGGTTTTCCAGAATTACGCTCTGTATCCGCACATGACCGTATATGACAACATGGCATTTGGTTTGAAGCTTCGCAAGATGCCGAAGGACGAGATTGACAAGAAGGTTCACAACGCTGCCAAGATTCTTGACCTGGAGCATTTGCTTGACCGTAAGCCGGCCGCTCTTTCCGGTGGTCAGAGACAGCGTGTCGCCATGGGTCGTGCCATCGTTCGTAACCCGAAGGTATTCTTGATGGATGAGCCTCTTTCCAACTTGGACGCAAAGTTGCGTGTACAGATGCGTATCGAGATTTCCAAGTTGCACAATGACTTGGGCGCGACCATGATTTATGTAACACATGACCAGACCGAGGCTATGACGCTTGGTACGAGGATCGTCGTTATGAAGGACGGCGTCGTACAGCAGGTAGATACCCCGCAGAACCTTTACAACTCTCCTTGCAATCTGTTCGTGGCCGGATTCATCGGCTCCCCGCAGATGAACTTCATGGATGCCGTAGTGAAGGTAGAAGGCAGCAAGGCCACCCTGACCGTTGGCGACCACGTTTTGAACGTGCCTGCTGAAAAGTCAAAGGCTCTTATCGATGGCGGATATGACGGAAAGACCATTATCCTTGGTATTCGTCCGGAAGACGTACATGATGCCGCCGAGTTTACGGATGCTCCTGCTGACAGCGTAATCGAGGCTACCATCAAAGTATACGAGCTGCTTGGTGCAGAAGTTTACTTGTACTATGATTTCGGCGGCGCACAGATGACCGCCCGTGTAAATCCGCGTACACAGCTTCGTACCGGTGACAAGGCCGTATTCGCATTGGATATGGAGAAGATTCACTTATTTGATAAAGAAACAGAGTTGACTATTTGCAACTAATCCTTTACAATATACTCATGGCTGATGAAATCTGCCGTGAGTATCGCGCCAGCCGTAGCTGCGAAGCGGCATGTTTCCCTATACGGCTGTGCGCATCCCATTATAGTGAGTGGCAGATTTATCTGACACTCATTATAACTAAATAGGACAACGACGGGCTGCACCTCTCGTGCAGCCCGATTTGTTACAATGAGGTATGTAAAAACATGGCGACACATTCTACGGAACTTGAGCATGCACTGAAAACCTTAAAACAGCTTACGGGAATTTCCCTCGAAATCACGGCGGACACGCCGGAAGAAGACGCGCTGGCCTTGACCCAGGTACGCCGCCTTTGCAGCGCGTATCGGGACAAGTATAACCACGGCCGTTTTTTGCAAGACCTCCTTACCCGGGAGCTTCCCATGTCCACGATTCTCGAGGAGGCACGCCGTCTGCATCTTTCCATCGAAGAACGGCGCGTGTTATTTGTATTTGAATCCAAAAATGCCCTGCATGAATCCGTGACGGAGATTTTAAAACTTCTGTTTCCGACCCAGATTTCCAAGGCCTTGATTCCGGTCAGTGAAACCCGCATGGCAATCGCGTACACGCTGAAAGCTTCTGACACGGATAAAGAAATCCTTCAAACGGCACATACTATCATCGACACGCTGAGCGCGGAGGCACTCGTTTCCGTGAGGCTTGCCTATAGCTCCATCTTCCAGTCCCTGAC
Organism: uncultured Lachnospiraceae bacterium; assembly: GCA_949915905.1. Classification (GTDB taxonomy): domain Bacteria; phylum Bacillota; class Clostridia; order Lachnospirales; family Lachnospiraceae; genus Schaedlerella. The sequence goes on from CATLEQ010000362.1 coordinate 3,883, forward strand.
GGAGCTCCATGCCATTTATGAGGAAACGGCGCTCGCCCTGCAGATTGGCCGCCTTTTTTATCCGGAGCAAAATTTACTTTTTTCCGGACAGCTTGGTATCGGCCGATTGATTATCAATCTTCCATCCTCCATATGTGAAT
>CATLEQ010000363.1 GCA_949915905.1 uncultured Lachnospiraceae bacterium
GGTATACTCCCTCGTCTTCATTCCCCGCAGTGTCTTTTCATAGAGGACGCGTTCATGCGCCGCATGCTGGTCAATGATATAGAGCTGATCGTGGAACTCGACCAGCCAGTAGGTTTCAAACACCTGTCCCACTAACTTATATTCCGCCCGCGTCTCCCGCTTCAGAAAATGTTCTTCAAACAAATTCAACTGCGCGGGGGCGGGCGCGTCCGGCGTATTCCGCTTCTCCTGCACCGTAAAAGTGCCGCTTCCTTCGGATTCCTCGTGCTTTGCTTGTGCCGCCGTCTGTGCGATTCGCTCCATCTGCAAATCCGGGGCGAGAAGCCGCCCCTGCCCGGCAGTCTCGGCGGACGATGTTCGATTGTGGTACGCCAGTACCCGTTCCCGCATTTTTTGCAGGAAATATTCTTCATCCCGTTCCTGTCCCTTGTCCGGTTCCTTTCCGGAAGTGACGGTCTGGGGAGACTCTTCGCCATTTGTATAATTACTTGTCTCTCGAAGCAGCAAATCTCCGTTCCGGGGTCTTAAAAGAAACGGACTCGGCTCCGGGTTTGACGTCCTCGGTACTTCTGCGCCCCCCGCTTTTGCATTCGGAAATTCGCCGACCGCTCCTTGTCCCGGACTTTGAGGTTTCACCGCTTCACCCTGGTTCGCCGGGCTTGGTGCCTCCACTTCTTCAATCAGTTCCGGCTGCAAAAGCCTTCTGTGAATCCCCTCGAACACCGCGTCATACACGTCCTGCTGTCGCTGGAAGCGAAGTTCCATCTTGGCCGGGTGCACGTTGATGTCCACGCTCTGCGGATCCACCTGGAAATGCAGCACCACGAACGGAAATTTGTGCTGCATGCTAAAGTCTTTGTATGCGTCCTCGACGGCTCTCGAAATCACGGAGCTTTTCACATAACGCCCGTTTACAAAGAACGTCTCAAAATTCCGATTGCCCCGGGTAATGATTGGTTTCCCGATAAAACCGCCGATTGAAAGCCCGTTTTTCTCAAAATCCATCTCCAACAAGCTGGCCGTCACTTCCCTGCCATAAATACTGTAAATGACCTCGTCAAGCTTTCCGCTTCCGGACGTGCGCAGCTTTTCCTGCCCGTTGTTTAGAAAACGAAACGCAATCTGCGGGTGCGACAGTGCCAGTCTCATCAGCAAATCCTGTACGTGCCCCGCCTCGGTCATGGCCGTTTTCAGAAACTTCCGGCGCGCCGGGACATTGTAAAACAATTGCCGCACAAGGAACGTCGTTCCGTCCGCGGCCCCGGTTTCCGAAAAAGAGACTTCCTTCCCGCCTTCGATGAGATAACGCGAGCCCGTCTCGTCCTCCCTCGTCTTGGTAATCAGCTCCACCTTGGATACGGCGGCAATGCTCGAGAGTGCCTCCCCGCGAAACCCCAGCGAAGAAATATGCAAAAGGTCGTCCACGTCACGGATTTTACTTGTAGAATGCCGCAAAAAGGCATTGCGGATGTCCTCTTTCCCGATTCCGCTCCCATTGTCCGTGATGCGGATTAGGGAAATCCCGCCCTCTTCAATTTCTACCGTGATGGAGGAGGCATCGGCATCCATGGCATTTTCCACCAATTCCTTAACAATGGAAGACGGACGCTCCACCACCTCCCCGGCGGCAATCTTATCAATTGTAATCTGGTCAAGTACCTGTATTCTCTGCATTTTCTCAAACCTCGTAATGAGCACTTGTTATGAACACTTGGCGACCGTGTTTTGGTCGCTTACGTGCGCCTTATTTACCAGCGGTTTTTCAGCTTGTTTTGTAAGCGGTAAATCGTGTTTAACGCGTCAATCGGGGTCAGGTTGCCGACATCAATCGACTTAAGCTCCTCCAACACGTCGTCATCCTTCACGGTATCGAAAAGGGAAATCTGAGCCAGATCCACCTCGTCCTGCTTTTTCGGGCGCGGCCTCTTTTTCGGTGCCGCGTCCCGGGAGGCGATTTCATTGACCCGAACGGTAATATCGCCGTCGGCGAGTTCCTCCACGATTTCCTTCGCCCGCTCAATGACGACGTCCGGCACGCCGGCCAGCTTCGCCACCTGGATGCCGTAGCTTTTGTCCGCCCCGCCCTTTACAATCTTTCGCAAGAAAACGATGTCGTCTCCTTTCTCCCGGACGGCAATACAGTAATTGTTCACATTTTCAATCTTGCCCTCCAACTCCGTCAATTCATGATAATGCGTGGCGAACAGCGTCTTCGCGCCCAGAACCTTCGGGTTACTGATATATTCCACCACGGACCATGCGATGGAAAGCCCGTCGAACGTACTCGTGCCCCTGCCGATTTCATCCAGGATCAACAAGCTCTTGTTTGTCGCGTTGCGGAGGATGTTGGCCACCTCCGTCATCTCGACCATGAACGTGCTCTGCCCGCTGGCCAAATCGTCCGACGCGCCCACACGGGTAAAAATGCGGTCGACCAGGCCGATGTTCGCGCTCTCTGCCGGAACATAGCAGCCAATCTGCGCCATCCCAACGATCAACGCCGCCTGCCGCATGTAGGTGGATTTCCCCGCCATGTTAGGCCCCGTGATGATAGAAATGCGTTGCTTCTTGTCATCTAAATATGTGTCATTGCAAATGAACGAACCGTCCGGAATCATCTGCTCCACAACCGGATGGCGGCCGTCCTTGATGTCAATGACTCCCTTTTCGTTGATTTCGGGGCGCACGTAACGGTTTCGCTCAGCCACCAGGGCAAGGGAGGCAAACACGTCCAGCGCGGCAATGGCCTTGGCCGTTTTCTGAATCCGTTCCACTTCCGCCGCTATGCACTCCCGAACTCCGCAGTACAATTCATACTCCAGTGCGACCAGCTTGTCCTCCGCACCGAGAATCGTGTCTTCCAACTCCTTTAACTCCGGCGTGATATACCGTTCGGCATTGGTCAGCGTCTGCTTGCGCATATAATAGTCGGGAACCATCTCCTTATACGAATTCGTCACTTCGAGGTAATACCCGAATACTTTATTATATTTAATTCGCAGATTTTTTATCCCCGTCTTTTCCCGCTCTTCCTCTTCCAGCTTGGCAAGCCAGCTCTTTCCGTCCGACTTGGCGCGGCGCAAGGTGTCGACCTCCTCGTTGTACCCCTCGCGGATGATGTTGCCCTCCTTCATCGCCAATGGCGGTTCCTCCGCAATCGCCCGTTCAATCAGGGAACAAAGGTCTTCTAATGTGTCCAAATCCTTGCAAATCGTTTGCAAAAGCGGAGAGTTCATCTCCTCCAGCAAATAATGAAGCGGCGGCAGCATTTTCAAAGAACTGCCAAACGCCGTTAAGTCACGTGGGTTCGCCGAACCGTAAGTAATGCGGGTAATCAACCGCTCCAAGTCATAAACCGGGGTTAAATATTCCCGAATTTCCTCGCGTGAAATCGCTTCCCTTTTTAACTCCTCCACGGCATCTAAACGCCGCTCGATTTCCTCGCGGTCAATCAATGGCTGCTCGATGTATTTTCGCAAGGTTCTCGCACCCATCGCGGTCTTCGTCTTGTCGAGCACCCACAAAAGGGAGCCCCTTTTCTGCTTTTCCCGAAGCGTCTCGCACAGCTCGAGATTCCGTCTCGTGGAAGCGTCCAGCATCATGTATTTTCCGGTGATGTATGGCGTAATGTGCGTCATGTGCGACAAGTCGTTTTTCTGCGTCTCCAAAAGGTACGAAAGCAGCGCGCCCGCACTGATAATGCCGCAGTCATACGAGTCCAGTCCCAGGCCCGCAAGTGTCCCCACCTTGAAATGATCCAACAATTTCTGTCTGCACGCCGCGTCGTCAAAATAATAGGAATCCAGAGAATAAACGGCAATCCCCAATCGTCCCCGCATGTCCTCGAAATCCATCCCACTCATGTAAAACGCCTCGTTGCAAATGATTTCCGAGGGCATGAAACGCTGGATTTCGTCTTTTAATTTTCCGCTGTCGGGCAACTCCGTAACAAAATAA
>CATLEQ010000364.1 GCA_949915905.1 uncultured Lachnospiraceae bacterium
ACGTTGGACTTTTCTTCCGCCCGAAGCTGTTTTAACATGTCCATCCGCTGCCTGTGTTCCTCATAATTTCCATGGGAGAAGTTAAACCGCGCCACGTCCATGCCGTTCTTCACCAGGCTGCGCATCACCTCTCGGTCATCCGTGCGCGGCCCCATCGTACAAATTACCTTTGTCTTTTTCATTCTCGCTTGCCTCCTATAGGATATCTGACGATGTCCGGGGCAAATATTCCAACTATGCGGCTGGAAAATATTTTGCCCTTAGCGTCATACATGCTTATGTGTGAATAAATGCTCGTTACAATACTCATAATTTCCCTTGCACTTGGAGCAGAACCGAAACTCCAGCTCCGGATTGTCAAGCTCGGTCCGCCCGCAAACCGCGCAGCGATGTCTCGCGCCGTTGGCGTAATGCATCTTCGGCCTCTCCGCCTGCTTCTTAAACTTGTGCCTTCGCATCTGCTCCTTGGGAGTATAGGGCTTGAGGTTCCGCCCCGACAGGAAAAACAAAATAAAGTTGAGAAGCGATGCAATGATAACGATGCGGATGGCCGCGTTCCCCCGCAAAATGTCAATTGCCAAAATCACGGCGTAGACAATTCCCAGCCACTTCACCTTGATGGGCAGGATAAAATATAACATCACCTCCATGTCCGGGAACATGGCCGCAAATGCCAGGAAGATAGACATGTTAATATAAAACGTGCTGAAAAACATGCAGGAAGCCGTAACGGTCATCGCCACGACGGCCTCTTCCCTCAACGTCAATGCATAATACGCATATAGCACGAACGAACCGGCCACCGTAAACAATATGCCGGAAAACATGTATACATTATACCGAAACGCCCCCCAGCTGCGCTCTAACGTCGTTCCCACGGAGTAATAGAAAAGCAGCATGATGATAATCGTGAACGCATTCCCGCTCGGCGGAACAAGCACCCATGATATAATCCTCCACACCTGCCCATGCAGGATTAAAATCGGGTTCAGCATAATCCACTGGTACAAGTCCGGTAAAAAAAGCTCAATCCCATAGCCAACGACATAAGCCCCGATTAGATACATTGTAAGGTTCGGGATTGCATAACGTCCGAATTTCTTTTCCAATTTATTCAGCCAGTTCAAGTCACATCTCTCCTTTTTCTTTTCACTATCTCCGCCGTTTTTTATACTGAGCGGCAGTTATTTTCGCCGCTCAGTATAAATCCGGCGGCATTTGCAGATTGCCGCACATTCTTTGCAGCCGCAACCTATAAATATCATTGTACTGTCTGCGAGGTTGTTTGTCAAACACATGTTACCTTGTTTTTCCTTAGTTTATATAAATTTCCCATATAAAATTCATGAATTTTCAAAATCTGGAGCATAATGCCAATTGCCTTTTTTCACATTTTGTCGTATAATCTGCATGGTGCATATTTTACGCACCTTTTCGTATTTTTTTAGAAGTGAGGGATACCATGAAACAAAATGAAATACATACATTAGGAATTGACATCGGTTCCACGACGGTCAAGATTGCCGTCCTGGATTCGGAAAACAAGGTGTTGTTTTCCGATTACGAGCGTCATTTTGCCAATATTCAGGAAACGCTTTCCGGACTGCTGGAAAAAGCGATCCAAAAGCTCGGCCCTATCGAGGCCGCCCCGGTCATTACCGGTTCTGGCGGCTTGTCTTTGGCCAACCATCTAAATGTGCCATTCGTGCAGGAGGTCATCGCCGTGTCAACCGCCCTTACGGCTTACGCACCGCAGACCGACGTGGCGATTGAGCTTGGCGGCGAGGATGCCAAGATTATTTATTTCGAGGGCGGAAACGTGGAGCAGCGGATGAACGGTGTCTGTGCCGGCGGCACGGGCTCTTTTATCGACCAGATGGCTTCCCTGCTCCAGACGGATGCCATGGGGTTAAATGATTACGCGAAGAATTATCATGCCCTTTATTCGATCGCCGCCCGTTGCGGCGTGTTTGCCAAGACTGATATCCAGCCCTTGATTAATGACGGTGCCTCCCGGGAAGATTTGGCCGCTTCCATTTTTCAGGCCGTCGTCAACCAGACCATCAGCGGCCTGGCCTGCGGCAAGCCGATTCGCGGCCATGTGGCTTTTCTTGGCGGCCCGCTGCACTTTTTGTCCGAACTGCGCGCCGCCTTTATCCGTACTCTGAAACTAGACGACGAGCATATCATCGCGCCGGACAATTCCCATCTGTTCGCCGCCACCGGTTCCGCCCTGAGCTCTAAGAAAGAAGAATTCGTGGCGTTAAGTGAAATGCAAGAGCGTCTGGCCGGTAAAATCCAGATGGAATTTGAAGTGGAGCGCATGGAACCATTATTTGCATCGCAGGAGGATTATGAGCAGTTCACCGCCCGTCATGACCGCCACCAGGTTCCCACAAAAGAGCTTTCCTCTTATTCCGGAAAGGCGTTTTTGGGAATCGACGCCGGTTCCACGACGACCAAGGCCGCCCTTGTCGGGGAGGACGGTTCGTTATTGTACTCTTTTTACCACAATAATGACGGCGATCCGCTTGGAACGGCCATCACCGCCATCAAGGACATTTACGCCAAGCTCCCTGACGACGTGGAAATCGTTCACTCCTGCTCTACCGGTTACGGCGAGGCCCTGATTAAGGCCGCCCTTCTCTTAGACGAGGGCGAAGTCGAGACGGTCTCCCACTATTACGCCGCTTCCTATTTTGAGCCGGACGTGGACTGCATCTTGGACATTGGCGGCCAGGACATGAAATGCATCAAGATTAAAAACCAGACCGTCGACAGCGTGCAGCTAAACGAAGCCTGCTCTTCCGGCTGCGGTTCCTTTATCGAAACCTTCGCCAAGTCATTGAATTATTCGGTAGAGGATTTTGCCAAGGAAGCCTTGTTTGCCAAACATCCGATTGACCTCGGCACACGCTGTACGGTCTTTATGAATTCCAAAGTAAAGCAGGCACAGAAAGAGGGGGCCGAGGTGGCAGACATTTCCGCCGGACTCGCCTACTCCGTCATCAAAAACGCTTTATTTAAGGTCATCAAGGTTTCCGACGCCTCGGAGCTTGGAAACCACATCGTCGTGCAGGGTGGCACCTTTTATAATAATGCCGTACTGCGCAGTTTTGAGAAAATCGCGAACTGCGAGGCCATCCGCCCGGACATCGCCGGTACGATGGGTGCTTTCGGCGCGGCTTTGATTGCCCGCGAGCGTTATACGGAATGCGAAGGAACGACCATGCTCTCCCTTGAGGATATCGAGGCGCTCACTTATTCTGCCACGATGACGAAATGCAAGGGCTGTACCAATAACTGCCGCCTGACCATCAACCATTTCAGCGGCAACCGCAGATTCATCACGGGAAACCGCTGTGAACGCGGCCTCGGCAAGGAGAAAAAAGACAACCACATGCCAAACCTCTTTGCCTACAAGTTAAAACGTTATTTCGGTTACGAGCCGCTTTCCGAGGAAGAGGCAAAACGGGGAACCATCGGCATCCCGCGCGTACTGAACATGTATGAAAATTATCCGTTCTGGTTCACTTTTTTCAACGAACTAGGATTTCGCGTTGTGGTCTCCCCGGCCTCGACCAGGAAAATATATGAATTGGGAATTGAGTCCATCCCCAGTGAATCCGAGTGTTACCCGGCGAAATTGGCGCACGGGCATGTGCAATGGCTGATTAACCAGGGAATCGAACACATTTTCTATCCTTCCATTCCTTATGAGCGGAAGGAATTTGCAGAGGCGAACAACCACTATAACTGCCCGATTGTCACCTCCTATCCAGAAAATATCAAAAACAATATGGATCCGATCGTAAAAGGCGAGGTCGACTTTATCCATCCGTTTTTGAATTTTGAGAGCGAGGAGACGATTTCCTTCAAGCTGATTGATGAGCTTTCCGAAAAATTCTCGTTAAGCGCGGCGGAAATCAAAT
>CATLEQ010000365.1 GCA_949915905.1 uncultured Lachnospiraceae bacterium
CTTTCCCTGCTCTTTTCCCGTTCCGCCGAGCGTCACGCCCTGATACAGCGTCACGTTATTGCCAAGAATCGCCGTCTCCCCGATAATGACGCCGCTTCCGTGGTCAATGAACAACCCCTTGCCAATCGTCGCCCCGGGATGGATTTCGATGCCGGTTTTCCTCACCGCCCGCTGGGAAATCCACCTCGCCAGAAAATAATGTCTTTTTAAATACAGCTTGTGCGCGATACGGTAATGCAAAATCACCTTGAAGCTGGGGTAAAGCAAAACTTCCATATTTGATTTAATGGCCGGGTCGCGCTCGCGCACGACCTGTATCTCATCCTTGATATAAGAAATCAAGCCCATTATGCCACTCCTTTCTTTCAATTACGATTCACAACTTTTCCTATTAAAGCAAAAAAACTCCGGCTCTTTTAAGAGACGAAGTTTTCACCCGCGGTTCCACCCTTATAAAAGCAAGCGCGTCATGCAACCTATGGCATGGCGCACATATATGCCACTCTCTTCGTTCCCCGCATTTTACTTTCACACGTTATCTATAATATGCAAAATAGAAATCTTTGTCAACCATAAAAAGAAAAAATTATCATACCAACTCATTCAAATACACTTTTCCTAATGGTTCCAGTTTTTGCAATTCTTCCTGCAAATATGCGCTTAAGAAAACCCCTTCCTCCATCGCCACTTCCTCGACGGACTTCATGCCAAACAGAAGGCTCGTTAATGCCGCAATCGTCAGCACCCCCTGCGAATCTTCCGTTTCCCGCACGCGTACTTTCCCCGCATCCTCCTCTTTACTGCAAATCCGCCAAATCCGGCTGTTTTGCACAAGAATCGAGTCCAAAACCGCAAACGAACAATCCATCTCGCATCCCGCTTTCACATGCATCGCCGCCAACACGCCCTCGGGATGCAAAAGCCTCGCCATGATCGTCGGCTTTCTTTCTGCTCCCTTTTCGTCCGACATCTCGGATGCATAAATTCGTATCACATCCTGATTTTCACATGCCAATTTGCGAACCGCCGCCTGAAACGCGCTTTTATATTCCGGCAGGTAAAGCGGCTCCAACACTTCCAGTTCATCCTCCCTCGAATAAAGAAACATGCCGACAAGTCTTCCTTGCTCCCGCATAAGGCGAATGCCGCCGCCCTCGCTCTGCTGTTCGAAAATTTGTCTTTGATAATAAGACTCGTCCCGAACCGCATAAACCTGCCACCGCCCGGCGAAATGCTCCGAAAAAAAGGCCGCCATCTCCGCCGCGTCAGAAAGGGTCGCGTCCATGTCAGAAATCCCTGCATCAGCATCAAGCCGCATCGTTCCCATATCAGAAGCCGCCCCGGGCGTGCCCGTCTCCGGCACGTCCCTTATCACCGCGGAAGCCCTCCCGGCTTCCGCCACCGGCAAGGCTTCCTGCCTCTGCGCATAGACAAAGCGAAAATCATACGGCGTATAAATCTCCTCCGCGGCCGGCATCAAAAACGTAAACCATTCCTTGCGCCGATACATTTCCCCAAGGGATTCCACCAGCAGCTTGCGCATGTATCCGCGCCCACGGTACGTTTCTTCCGTCGCGACACCCACGATATAATGCGAAGGAAACTGCTCTTTGCACACTGCCATCCGGTACGGATTCAAATGGAGCATGGAACGGATCTCTTCGTCCTCCTCCAACACATAGATTTCATTGTCCCTCGCTTTCAGAAAATAGTAATAATCCAAAAAGGCCTTGCTATCCTCCGAAAACACGTCCGTCCACAATTTTCTCGTTCTTCCGTGTTCCGCCGCGTCCAACTTTCTTACTTTCATGACTCAAACGCTTCCCGTCTCGTACACCCTTCACACGCCTCACAAGGGCGTTCCCCCGGTGTCACGTCATAACTGCTATAATTCGTCATCTTCTCCAGCAGGCAGACCGCCTGGGCGGAAATTCCCTCTCCGCTGCCGGTAAAGCCAAGTCCTTCCTCCGTCGTCGCCTTGACATTGACCTGCTCCGCTTCCAGATGCAACGCCTCTGCCATGTTCTTGCACATCTCGTCAATGTACGGCCGCAGCTTCGGCCTCTGGGCAATCACCGTCGCGTCAATATTTTCCACGATATAGCCATGTTCTTCCAAAAGTCCCGCCACATGCTCCAAAAGCCGGACGCTTGAAATCCCTTTATACTTGTCATCCGTGTCCGGGAAATGTTTCCCGATATCCCCGAGGGCCGCCGCCCCCAAAAGCGCGTCCATCACCGCATGGATGAGCACGTCCGCGTCCGAATGTCCGAGCAGGCCTTTTTCATACGCAATCTCCACGCCGCCTAGAATCAATTTCCGTCCTTCTACTAATTTATGCACGTCATATCCCATGCCTACCCGCATCGCATTTTCCTCCGTCTTCACTCTGAAATATTAGGAATCACCCTCGTGGCTCCGTCCGCCGTCAAAATCTCCTCCGTATCCTGCGTTATGACGGGAAGCCTCTGCGTTCCCTTTCTCAATTCGGGCGGTGCCTCCGGCTCCAGCTCAAGTCCCGAATTCTCCCAGTAACGTTTCAGGGAAGCCTCGTCCCCGCCTTCCTCCAGCCACATTTCCCTCGTCTTCTCATCCCACGAGTCCGGCATCACTTGTTCCCGCACAAAACCATCCGGCAAATCATCCCGCAAGTCCACGCTCTCCACTCCCCTTATCGTAGCCGTTCCCCTTACAATCTCGCCAGGCGTCCCCATCGGGGCCGTACGATACAAAGAACTGTTGTCCGATCTGGATTTTTTACGCTGCATAACGGCTCTCGACTGTTGCATGGCTTTTTTCTCCGCCATTTTCGCCGCTTCCTTTTGCCGATTTATGCGTCCCTCTTTTAATTTCTCCCGAAAGCGCCCTGACATGCCTAGCAGCGTCCACACAAAATATCCCGCCCCGACTATCATGAATGCCGTCGCTATCAAAAGCTTCTTCGTCATATCCTCCGGCCTTTGATCCATCATGATTCTGATAAGTTCCACGCCGATAAAGACGAAATAAACGCTGACAATCAGTTTTAATAGGTTTACCACTTTCGTATACACTGATTTCTCCTTTGTGTTTCAAAATTGCTTTCAGTCAAAAAGAAAAACTCTCGTAAAATGAGAGTTTTCCGCAATCCCCGTCACACGGGCTCTTGTAGTAGCGGAAACTGGATTTGAACCAGCGACACCGCGGGTATGAACCGCGTGCTCTAGCCAACTGAGCTATTCCGCCATAATACAATAGTTTTGAATTCCATGGGGCCTATAGGGCTCGAACCTATGACCCTCTGCTTGTAAGGCAGATGCTCTCCCAGCTGAGCTAAGACCCCACGTTTTCAATTGGTGCGGGCTGCTTGTCCGCAACCCGCTTTGCTATTATACAATCATTACCCTACAAATGTCAACAACTTTTTTCTGTTTTTTTAATTTCTGTGAATTTTTGGAATTTATTGCAATTTTCTGATTTCTAAGGAAGTTCTTTTCGCTAAGCTCGGCCTTCCAAAGAAGTTCTTTTCGCTAAGCTTGGCCTACGGCCTCGCTAATCTCAAAGAACAACCTCGCACTAAGCTCATCCTTCGCTACGCTCAGGATTCACTAAGTTGCTTTCGGTTTCAGCCAAAGTATTTCACGCCCGACTCGAAGAGTTTCAAATCCTGCTCTCCGTAAATGTTAATCGCCACGCCTTGATCCCGCCGCTCGGAGTGCGCCATCTTCCCCAGCACGCGTCCGTCCGGGCTGGTAATTCCCTCGATTGCCATGTAAGAACCATTGACATTCCACTCCTCGTCCATGCTGATTACGCCATCCGGATCGCAGTAGCGCGTCGCCACCTGGCCGTTTGCAAATAAATTCTCTATACACTCCTTGCTCGCCACGAAACGCCCCTCACCGTGTGAAGCCGGATTGGTATAAACGCCGCCAAGTTCAGCTCCCAT
>CATLEQ010000366.1 GCA_949915905.1 uncultured Lachnospiraceae bacterium
CAAAAGCCGATGCCGCTTGGCAAGGCGCTTTACACCGGCTTTACCGGCATCAGCCCGGTCGTGGCCGAGGAAATTTGCCACTTAGCGGGCGTGGACTCCGACATTCCGGCCAAAGAAATCGGATCCGTGGCAAACCCATGCTCTGAAATTTCAGACAAAAGTTCCGCCCCGGAGGCCGTCATCGCCCCGAAAAAATCGACGGCCGACGATATCCTCGCACACCTATACCACCGGTTCGTCTTTTATTTAGACGCGGTCAAGGAGGCGCGTTTCACCCCGGCGATATACTACGACGGCAAGGAGCCAAAGGATTTTTCCGCCCTGCCGCTGACCCATTTTTCCAATTATGCACGCAAGGACTATGCCTCCATTTCCGAGGTGATAGAAGAATACTACGCCTCAAAAAACACGATGACCCGCATCCGCCAGAAATCCACGGACTTGCGCCACATCGTGCAGACGGCCTTAGAGCGCAACCGCAAAAAGTTCGACCTGCAGTCCAAGCAGCTGGCCGACACCGAGGGACGTGAAAAATATCGCGTTTACGGAGAGCTTTTAAACACCTACGGCTACCAGCTGGAACCGGGGGCGAAATCATTGGAAGCTCTCAATTACTACACGAATGAAATGATAAAAATTCCTCTTGACGCGACCAAGACGGCGCAGGAAAACGCCCAGCGTTATTTTGAAAAATACAACAAGCAAAAACGTACCGCCGAGGCACTCTCCCATTTGACGGAAGAGACGAAGGGCGAAATCCAATACCTGGAATCGGTGCGCACCGCCCTTGACATCGCCCTGACGGAGGACGACCTCGCCCAGGTCAAGGAAGAACTGGTGGAATCCGGCTACATGCGTCGAAAATATAGCAAAAAAAAGATAAAAATCAAAAACCAGCCGCTGCATTATATTTCCAGCGATGGATTCCACATGTATGTGGGAAAAAATAATTTGCAGAACGACGAACTGACCTTCCATTTCGCCAATGGGGGCGACTGGTGGTTTCACGCCAAGCAGGTTCCCGGCTCGCACGTCATCGTGAAGGCGAACGGCCAGGAGCTGCCCGATACCACCTTCGAGGAAGCCGGTCGGCTTGCCGCCTACTATTCCAGCATGCGCGACGCTGACAAAATCGAGGTGGACTACGTGGAGAAAAAACACGTCAAAAAAACACCGGGCACAAGGCCCGGGTTCGTCATCTACTACACGAACTATTCATTTGTCATTGACAGTGACATCAGCGGAATCGAGCAGGTACACTAACACGCGTCGCCGAGCAAGCTTGCAAGTATCTTGTTCACGTTTAATCCGGCCGTGAATCGTCACTTATTTTCTACAGTTCCTCAGGCCGTCCCAGCAGGTAGTCGACAAACTGCTGGGCGGTTCTGCCCGACAAGCCGCCATGCGCGATTTCCCACTTGTTCGCCTCCGAGAGAAGCTCGTCCTCCGGCATCGTGATTCCGTGATTTCGCGCCAACGTCGTCACGATTTGCCCGAACTCCTTCTTGTCCGGCGAGCCGTAATAAATCGTCACCCCAAAGCGCGCCACCAGGGACAGCTTTTCCTGCACGGTGTCATTCGTGTGCAGTTCCTCGTCCCTGTCGGCCTTGTCCCGAAATGTCTCGCGAATCAGATGGCGGCGGTTCGATGTCGCGTAAATCAACACATTGTTTGGCTTCTTCTCCAAGCCGCCCTCAATCACCGCCTTCAAATACTTGTATTCAATTTCAAATTCCTCAAAGGACAAATCATCCATGTAGATAATAAACTTGTAATTCCGATTCTTAATCTGGGCGATGATTTCGTTCAAATCCTGGAACTGATGCTTGTACACCTCGATCATGCGCAATCCCTGGTCATAATACTGGTTTAGGATGGCCTTGATGGAGGACGATTTTCCCGTCCCGGCATCCCCGTACAAAAGGCAGTTGTTCGCCCGCCGCCCCGCCACGAAGGCCTCCGTATTGTCAATCAGCTTCTTCTTGGCAATCTCGTACCCCACCAGGTCATCAAGATGCACGTGCGCAATGTTGGTAATCGGGGCAATCGTGACCCTCCCGCCTTCGGGATGCTCGACACGGAACGCCTTGTGCAGCCCCAATCTTCCGACACCGAACTCCTTGTAAAACTGCGTCATACAGTCCTTGAACTCGCCCGCGTCCCCGCACGCCGCCAATGCCTTGCTCAAATCACAGATACGGTCACGAATCCGCTTATTAAACACCTTCCCGCTTCCCTCCACGTTTTGATACCCATTTAACAGGATGGCCAGGCAATTCGTCCCCAACGCCTCCTCCATCAATGCGAAATCGTAATCGAACAGTTCTTTGAACACCGCAAAGTCGTGCAGGGCGACGGCGTTGACACTTCCCTGCACCTCGCCCACGATTTCACACGCCGTGCTGTAGGCGTTCTCGTCATTCGCCAGCAAGAACGTCAAATACGTGTGCCATAAGTTTCCCTCAAAGCCATGATTTGCCGAGAGTTCCAAAAGCTCGTTCATGCACTGGAATAAAAGTTCCCGCAAGGAACCGTCCATATCCGCCAGGGCATGATGCTCCATCAGATACGTCATGTCCTTTAAAATCTGCCCGTGTTCCATATTTCGATACAATATCAGTTCACTGGTACGCATGTAATTCTCCTTCCCATGTCCAATACGTCATTAAAATCGCTTCGCGATGAGCCATATACTTTCTCTCTCAATAATTTCCAAGGATTTTTAAATTCCTCGCCTCTTCCCGCAGGCCCCGGATGGCATTTTTGACCGCAGGCTGTTCCAGGTTTCCCTCGAAATCAATAAAAAACCGGTACTCCCAGTTCCTTCCCTCCACCGGCCTTGACTCAATCTTCGTCATGTTCAAGTCATTATATATGAAATGCGACAAAAGCCGGTACAAGGAGCCGCTCTCGTGCGGCAGTTCGAAACAAATGCTGATTTTCGAGGCATCCTTCAAAAATACTTTCTGATTCGTGACAATGATGAAGCGCGTGGAATTGTTCGGCTCGTCATTGATACCCTCCACCAGCACTTCCAGGCCATACAACTGCGCCGCATACGCGCTACACACGGCCGCCTGGCATTTCTCCCTGTCCTGCAAGATTTTCTGGGCCGCGACCGCGGTATTTACCACGCTGATCTGCTGCCACTGCGCGTGCTCGTCCAAAAAATGAGAGGTCTGCATCAATGCTTCCGCCTTGGAATATACCCGTTCAATCTCGTCGATTTTCGTGCCCGGAAGTCCTGAAAGCGTGTGGGCGATGGGAATGATGGTCTCCCCCACGATATAATTTTCAAATTCTACCAGCAAGTCGTACACTTCGTTTACCGCTCCCGCCGAAGAATTTTCAATCGGAAGCACGGCATAATCCGCGGCTCCGTCCTCGATGGCCCCCATCGCGTCACGGAACGTCCGCACATGAAAACAATTGCACGCCTCGCCAAAATATTCTCTCATGGCCGCCTGCCCATACGCGCCCTCGACTCCCTGGAACACGACCCTTGCATTTTCCGTGTTCAGCGTGGGAATCTCGATAAACGGCAGCCGCCCCAGGGCTCCGGCCTCCACGAGCTGCTGGTACTGCAGCTTCCTGCTCATGGACATCAACTGCTCGTACAACTCCTGCACGCCCTTCTTATTAAACTCTCCCGTGACCTTGCCCGCCACGTCCAAAAGCTTTTCTTTTTCACGCTGCCTGTCAAGCACCCTCCGGCCATTTTTCACTTTATATTCTCCAACCTCCCGGCAAAGCTGCATCCGCTTCTCAAACAAATGCACCATTTCCTCGTCGACCTGGTCAAGCTGGATCCTCAATTCCTCCAATGTCGCCATAACGATTCTCCTTTCATTGCAAAAACCCGAATCCCATTATAATACTTTTTTTGAAA
>CATLEQ010000367.1 GCA_949915905.1 uncultured Lachnospiraceae bacterium
CAGATGTGGCACTTCGTATGTTAAAAGCCAAAAAATACGCTTTAGAAGAAGTTGTTAACATTTCCGGCTTGTCTCTTGAAGAGATAAAGAAATTGAAAGTGAAAAACGACATTTAAAAATCAGGGCGAGAATCAATCGCCCTTTTTTGTTCGTCTGCATCAGCGAGGCAGCGTTTTGCAAGGACACCCGTCAAATGTCCCAAATATTGGCATAAAGCCCATAAAATGGAGCCGTACAAAATTGTACAACTTTTTCCTAAAAATAAAAGCACCCCAAAAGCCTTATTTTCAAGCCTTTCGGGGTATCACGAAAGAGGCGCAGACCGGATTTGAACCGGTGAATCAGGGTGTTGCAGACCCACGCCTTGCCACTTGGCTACTGCGCCCTATATGCGTCGTCGCCGTTTACAAAACCTCCCACAAGCTTTCCCGATGACATAATATGCCATCACTATGGGAAAAATCACTTTCGCAAACTTACAACAACGATGACTCCGACGGGAATCGAACCCGTGTTACCGCCGTGAAAGGGCGATGTCTTAACCGCTTGACCACGGAGCCATTTTTATATCCATGGATGCCGCTCTTACGGCCTCCGAGTTAATATACTATCATACCCTAACATATATTTCAAGTATTTTTTTAATTATACGCAAAAAATTATACGTGAAAAATGGTTACTTTTCGTTATTGTTTAACCCCGAGCCAGTCACTGCGCTGGCGCGGTGCCGAATTGTAACTTTATCACGGAAGCAACTTATATTTTAGGATATACTAATATCACATCCATTAAAGACTGGAAAGTAATGATTCATCGCACTAATGTACTGACACGTTGATTTTTGATAAAACCACGCTGCATATTTGTGCATCGACAAGGCGGATGAAAGAGGCGATGCGGTGGCATCGTCGATTGAATCCAACGCAGTTCGATGTTGCAAATAGGCAAATGGTTTTGCTTAATATAAACGTGTCAGTACACTAAACATACCAAGGAGGTACAGTAATGGGACTTTTTGATTTCCTACGCGGCCCTGACATTGACCAGGGCATAAAAGAGTATCACGAAACCAACGGTGCAATTCTGCTGGATGTCCGTACATCCCAGGAATACCAAGAGGGGCACATCCCCGACGGCAAAAACATCCCGCTTCAGGAACTTGGCCGCATAAATACCATCGTCGATGACAAGAGCACACCGCTCTTTGTGTACTGCTACAGCGGTGCCAGAGCCCGTCAGGCCGTGGGCGAATTGCAGCATATGGGATATCTTAATGTAAAAAATATAGGCGGAATCTCCGCCTATACCGGAAAGGTGGAATCTTTATGAAAGTAGTAATTGTAGGAGGCGTGGCAGGCGGTGCCTCGGCGGCAGCCAGAATCCGCCGCTTGGACGAACAAGCAGAAATCGTGGTTTTTGAGCGATCAGGATACATTTCCTACGCCAACTGCGGCCTGCCCTATTATATCGGAGACATCATTACCGACCCTGAAGAATTGACCTTGCAAACTCCCGAAAGCTTCTTCTCCCGTTTCCGGGTGGCCATGAAAGTCCGCCATGAGGTCACGGCCATCCACCCGGATAGAAAAAGTGTCTCCGTTAAAAATCTTGAGACCGGGGAAATATTTGAGGAGAACTACGACAAGCTCATCTTGTCCCCCGGTGCCAAACCCACCCAGCCCAGAGTTCCGGGAACCGGACTGGAACGGGTGTTTACATTGCGGACGGTGGAGGATACATTTCGCATCAAAGAGTACGTCACCAAACATCACCCCAAATCGGCCATACTGGCCGGAGGCGGCTTCATTGGCTTAGAGTTGGCGGAAAATTTGAGGGAACTGGGCATGGAAGTCGCCATCGTCCAACGTCCCAAGCAATTGATGAACCCCTTCGATTCGGACATGGCCGCCTTTATCCATGGTAAAATGCGGGAGCACGGTGTCAAACTGATTCTTGGCCACACCGTGGAAGGCTTTACAGAGAAAGGCGATGGCATAGACGTACTGCTCAAGGACAATGCAACGCTCCACGCCGACATGGTGGTGCTGGCCATCGGCGTTACCCCTGACACCGCCCTCGCAAAAGAGGCGGGACTGGAATTGGGCATCAAGGAAAGCATCGTGGTAAACGAACGGATGGAAACTTCCATCCCGGATATTTACGCCGTAGGTGACGCGGTACAGGTAAAACACTATGTCACCAGGCAGGATGCCCTGATTTCCCTGGCGGGTCCGGCCAATCGGCAGGGACGGATTGCCGCCGATAACATTTGCGGCGGAAACAGCCGCTATCCCGGTTCCCAGGGCAGCAGCGTTATCAAAGTATTTGACATGACTGCCGCTGTCACCGGCATCAACGAAACCAATGCCAAAAAAGCGGGATTAAACGTAGACAAGGTGATTCTTTCCCCCATGAGCCACGCCGGTTACTATCCGGGCGGAAAACTGATGACCATGAAGGTGGTATTTGAAAAGGAAACCTATCGTCTATTAGGTGCCCAAATCGTGGGCTACGAAGGAGTGGATAAGCGCATTGACGTTCTGGCCGCGGCCATCCATGCGGGACTTAGGGCAACCGAACTAGGAGAGTTGGATCTGGCCTATGCACCGCCTTATTCCTCCGCCAAGGATCCGGTAAATATGGCCGGCTTCATGATTGACAACATAGAAAAAGGGATTCTTCGGCAATGGTTCCTGGAGGATTTGGAGCAGCTTCCCCGTGACGGAAGCGTCACCCTGCTAGACGCCAGAACCGTGGGCGAGTACAAGAGGGGGCATATTGACGGATTTTGCAACATTCCCGTGGACGAACTGCGCAAACGGCTGGACGAAATAGAACAAGGCAAACCGGTCTATGTAATCTGCCAGAGCGGTCTGCGCAGCTACATTGCCTGCCGGATTCTGGCCGGATACGGATACGAGGCGTATAACTTTTCCGGCGGTTTCCGGTTCTATGACGCGGTGACCAACGACCGTTGCCTGATTGCATCGGCCTCCGCCTGCGGAATGGATCAGTAATCCCCTCCCAACGCCTCCAATTTGACCCGATCCGTTATTTCCACCGTGCCGCGGGACAGCTTGACCATGTCCTCGCGCTGGAAATAACGGAGCATCCGGGTCACGACCTCCCGGTGGGTTCCCAAATGGTTGGCAATATTCTCGTGGGTAATGTTTAAGCGATTTGTACTTTCAATGGCCGCCTCCTCCAAAAGGAATGCGGCCACACGTTTGTCCATACTTTTCCACATGACTTGTTCGAGCAGCCACATGACTTCCGAAAACCGGGAGGCCATGATTTCGTTGGTATAATTTGCCACGGCGGCGGACTGCTCCATGAGCCACTTGTAAACATCCGCCGGAATGACCCATAACGTCGTGTCTTTTTCCGCCGAGATTGTCACCTCGAACTGAATGGAACGCATGACGCAGGAAGCGGAAAATAGGCAGATATCCCGGTCGAACAACCGATAAACCGTGATTTCCCGCCCCTCTTCGGAAAGAATAAATGCCCGAAGCTGCCCGGATTTTACAAGAAGCAACCCGGTGCAATCCGTGCCGCCATTATAGAGCACGGCTCCTTTCTTCACCGTGCGGCCAACCAAACTGCCGGAAATCATTTCCTGCTGCCCCGGCGTCAGCTTATCCCATACGGGAAAATATTCTGAAAATTCCATCGTGTTCTCACCCATGTCACGTCACCTGCCATATTCCTTCCATTTTTCCCCGCGCCAACGCGAGAGAATGATACTAGCCCTAAAGCGTAATAATAATGTTATCATTATTATAAAAGCATAAATGGCATATGTCAATTATGTTCTTGACATATACCATTAACGCGCCTATAATAAATGTATATCGAGTAGTCTCGGAAACTCAC
>CATLEQ010000368.1 GCA_949915905.1 uncultured Lachnospiraceae bacterium
TCCTTCCCGTACCTTTACCGCCCCGATCTCTATAATGCGGTCATTTACCGGGGAAAATCCTGTTGTCTCTATATCAATAAATAATGTCTGACGTGGAACACAGAAGTTTTCAATTGGATATCTGGGGGATAAAATCCCCATGCTTTTCTGAATGCATTTCATAGTTTTGAATCTTTTGTCCTTTCTGAACTGTTTTATAATATGCCCTTTATTCCTTTGCCTCATGCGCCCTTCATTTGCCAAATCATCTTAAGATGATTGAATCTCCTGCAAACTGTGGCGCACATCTGACAGAAAACATTTTTCAAACACGCCCTGGGCTGAACTGTTACCAATAATAACTTATCATATACGGAATGAAGTGTCAAAAGGTTCATGAAAAATATCTATTTTTCTGGATGCCATAACATTTTTTTGTGAAAATTTGCAAAAATTAATGAAAAAAAACAAAAAAAATAGTATAGTATATATAGTAGAAAAATTTCAAAAAATATACAAAGAAAGAAGGAGCGGAAATGGCAAAACTTACATTTCGAGGCGGCGTACATCCTTATGATGGCAAAGACTTGTCAAAGGATAAGCCCATGAAGACGATTGTGCCAAAAGGCGAAATGGTTTATCCCCTCAGTCAGCATATTGGCGCACCTGCGGTACCAGCAGTGAATAAGGGCGACAGGGTGCTTGCCGGACAAAAGATTGCGGAAGCAGGCGGTTTTGTGTCAGCCCCGATTTATGCGACGGTATCTGGGACAGTCAAAAGCATTGAACCCAGACGTGTTGTTACGGGTGACATGGTTAACGCCATCATTATTGACAATGACGGGCTTTTTGAGGAGGTCAGATATACACCGCATGATTATCAGAAGCTAGATAAGAAAGAGATAGTGGAACTGATAAAAGAGGCAGGTGTGGTCGGCATGGGTGGTGCAGGATTTCCAACGCATGTGAAGCTTTCACCGAAGGAGCCGGACAAAATAGATTATGTGATAGCAAACTGTGCAGAGTGTGAGCCGCTTCTGAGATTACATAGGCAACTGCTGGAAAAGTACGCGCAGGAAATCGTTGATACCTTTCATCTGATTGGAGAGGCGGTCGGCGCGAAGGAAGTCATTATCGGAATCAAAAAGGCATATACGAAGACCATCGACGCATTGAATGCGGTAATCGGCGCATACCCGGAGGTACGTTTGGGACTTTTGGACGAAGTATATCCGGCCGGTGACGAAGTGGTTCTGATTTATGAAGTGACAAAAAAGGTGGTAAGGCCGGGCGGACTTCCGATTGAATGCGGGGTTGCCGTGTTTAACGTGGAGACCGTTTACAACGTGTACCGTGCCATGAACCAGAAGGTTCCGGTGGTGGACAAACTGGTATCCGTGGTGGCGGAGGTAGAGCACCCGGTGACCGTGCGTGTGCCGATAGGGACGAGCATTGAGGAGACGGTGCGGCTGGCCGGCGCGGTGACGACCAAGAATCCGGTATACTTTATCGGCGGGCCGATGATGGGATTTATCGGCAGCGGTTCTCAGCCGGTGACCAAGACGACCAATGCGATACTGGTGCTTCCGGAGGAGCACCTGATTATCCAGAAGAAGAGAAAGAAAACGTCCATTGACTTGAAGCGCGCGGCGGCATGCTGCTGCCAGTGTACGATGTGTACGGATCTGTGTCCGAGAAACCGTCTCGGCCATCCGATCCAGCCGCATTTGTTCATGCGCGCGGCGACCTGCAAGGACGTGCAGGAGCCGGACATTTTCGTCAATACGTTTTTCTGTTCTTCGTGCGGATTGTGCGAGATGTACTCTTGCATGCAGGGGCTTGCACCGCGTTCATTGATGGCGGAGTACAAGGCGGGACTTCGAAGCCACGGTTTGAAGCCGCCGCAGGTAGTGCCGAAGCCGGTGGGAGAGGAGCGGGAATACCGTAAGGTTCCGATGGAACGGCTGATGGCAAGACTGGATTTGACGAAATACAACAAGGAGGCACCGCTTGACGAGACGGCGGTACCCGTAAAGAAAGTAAAAATCATGCTAAGCCAGCACATTGGCGCTCCGGCATCGGCGATTGTAAAGGCCGGGGACGGTGTGACGGCGGGACAGATGATAGCAGAACCGGCGAAGGGACTAAGCGTCGGCATCCATGCTTCCATTGACGGAAACGTAAGCGAAGTGACGGATAAGTACATTATCATAGAAAAGCAGGAAGGACGTGCAGGTAAATGAGTAAGGCAATTGGAATGGTAGAATACAAAACTGTTTCAGCAGGTGTCGTGGCGGCCGATGCCATGGTTAAGACCTCTGAAGTCAGCATCATCGAAGCACAGACCGTATGTCCCGGAAAATATATCGTAATCATTTCAGGCGATTTGAGCGCAGTCAACGCGGCAGTGGAGACGGCAAAGACATTACATGGGATGCACTTGATCAACAGCTTCGTACTTGGCAACCCGCACGAGTCCATTTTCCCGGCTATCTATGGAGCTACGGCGATTGAGGAGGTTTCGGCCTTGGGAATCATGGAAACCTACGATGCCACGTCCATCATCGTGGCGGCAGACGAGGCGGCCAAGACGGCGATTGTCGATTTGGTGGAGCTTAGAATCGCCAGGGGCATGTGCGGAAAGTCCTATTTGATGCTGACCGGCGAGGTGGCCGCGGTGGAAGCGGCGATTGAGCGGGCGAAGAGCGTGGTGGCAAAGGACGGGATGTATTTGGATTCCTCCGTCATCGCGCATCCGGACGCGCAGATACGCAACGCAATACTGTGAGGTAGGTAACAGTTCAGGCTTGTCCGAACTGTTACAGAGGTAGAACAATCCGGGAGGAAATGGAATGCTGGCGATTGAACGACGAAATGAAATCCTGGAAAAATTGCAGACGGAACGGCGGGTCGTGGTGAGTGAACTCAGTCAGATCTACGACGTTTCCGAGGAGACGATTCGCAGAGACTTGGAAAAGCTGGTAGTTGACGGTTACGCCGTAAAAAGCTATGGCGGAGCCGTGATCAATGAAAACTCGAACATCGACCTGCCGTTTAACGTACGCAAAAACCGCAATGTCATCGGAAAACAGAAAATGGCGGAACTGGTCGCTTCCCATGTAAAGGACGGGGAGAACATTATCCTGGATGCCAGCTCCACGGCGGTGTACATTGCGAAGGCGTTGAAAGAGAAAAAGAATCTGACTATCATTACGAATTCGGTTGAAATCGTGATGGAGCTTCTGGATGTTCCCCAGGTGACCGTCATTTCGACGGGAGGGGTATCCCGCGAAGGCTCGTTCGCACTGGTGGGGCCGCAGACGGATCGGATGTTGCGTTCCTATCATGTGGACAAAGCATTGGTTTCCTGCAAAGGGTTTGACTTGGACATGGGATTTTTTGATTCGGACGAGTTACATGCCAACAACAAAAGAACCATGTTAAAGGCGGCCAGGGAGCGGATTCTGGCAGTGGATTCCAGTAAATTTGGTAAGAGTGCTTTTATCACGGTCGGTACCTTGGAGGACATTACCGCCATCGTGACCGATGAGCGTCCAAGGGATGAGTGGTTGGAGGCATTCAAAGAAGCCGGCGTGGAATGCATTTATCCGGAATAGGGACTTTTATAGTAAATCAAAGAGATTCAGGAGACTCATATGAAAAGCTTTGAAATCAAAACAAAAATTTATTTTGGCGATCAGGCACTGGATCGGTTGGCGGAAATCCCATATCAAAAGGTGCTGATTATTACGGATCCGTTCATGGCGCAGAGCCAGATGTTTTCGTTGGTGACCGATCCGCTGAAAAAGGGAAACAAAGAGTTTGAAATATTCAAGGACGTCGTGCCGGATCCG
>CATLEQ010000369.1 GCA_949915905.1 uncultured Lachnospiraceae bacterium
GGGGATTTTGAAAACGGGATATAATTTTCTTGGACATCCGAGCAGCGCGAGAATCATCCTGATGATGGTCAGGGTATGGAAAATGTTGGGATACCAGATGATTTTTTATCTGGCCGCATTGCAGGGAATTGATTCCACCATTTACGAGGCGGCCAAGATAGACGGGGCGACGGCCTTACAGCAGTTTGGCAAAATTACGATTCCGATGCTCAAGCCAACCCTGGTGTTTACGTTGGTCATGTCCATCAATGCGGCGATTCAGGTTTATGACGAGTCGGTCAACTTGACGAATGGCGGGCCGGGATATGCGACGATGCCGATTGCCCATTATATCTATGGACTTGCGTTTAACGGTGTGCCGAATTTTGGTTATGCGTGCGCGCTTTCCGTGGTGATTTTGCTCGTGGTGGGTGCCATCACCATGGTGCAGATGAAAGTGGGTGACCGCCGTGAATAAGAGGGATATGCGAAAGAAAGTAGGTGGGTGCCATGAATAAGACAAGATACTGGATTGGACGTGGGTTAAAGAACTTGGTATTGACGATTTTTAGTCTGTTCTGCGTGTTTCCGCTTATTTGGGTGTTGATTGCGGCCACCAATACCAGCGTTGACATCGTAAGAGGCGTGCTGTTGCCGGGAAAAAACATCGTGGAAAACTTTCGGACGCTCACCGAGCATTATGACGTGTTTGGCGCAAGCTGGAACACGGTGAAATATTCCGTCGTCTGCACGATTGCTTCCATCATCGTGTGTTCGATTGCGGGATATGGATTTGAGATTTACCATGACAAGGTAAAGGACCGGTTATTTGGACTTTTGATGCTGACCATGATGATTCCCTTCGTGGCGACGATGCTGCCGCTCTATCAGTCTTATGCAAAGCTGGGACTTTTGAACACGACGTTGGGATTCATCCTGCCCTCCGTGTCCACCGTGTTTTTAATTATGCTGTTTCGGCAGAACAGCCGGACGTTCCCGAAGGACATTATCGAGGCGGCGCGGATTGACGGGGAGTCGGAGCTTGGCATTTTCTTCAAGATGTACGTGCCGACGATGAAGGCGACTTATGCGGCGGGTGCCACCATTACATTCATGAATGCGTGGAATAACTATATGTGGGCGAGATTGATTATGTCCGACAACCGTGCCCAGACATTGCCGATGATGATTTCCAACATGATTACGGGACATTACATAGACTACGGCATGCTGATGCTGGCGGTGCTGATTTCCACGTTGCCGACGCTGATTGTATTCTTTGCCTTGCAGAAGAGCTTCGTACAAGGCATGACGGGCGCGGTGAAAGGATGAGAAGGCAAGAAAGCCCACCGTTCGCCGATGTCGGGGGCAAAATGTTTGCCCCTGACATTAGCTGATTCCCGCGGGGATGTTGACTGCAGAGAGTGATGAAAGGAGACGGCATGTTTGCTTTAAATATCATACATCGGCCGGAGATGGTGCCGGAGTATTCCCAGAAGGTGACCGGGCAGGGGAAGGCCGAGGACATGAAGGACGAGGGGCTTTTGACGGAAAGCCTGGATATTTTTAGGACGCAGCAGGAGTGCGCCCATAAATATGGCCTGAAGACCACGATACAGATGACGTACGCCTCGCTTTTTAACGAGGAGGCGGTGTCCCTGGCAAAAGAGCATCACGAGGTTTACGGCGACGAGATTGCCTTGTCCTTGTTAGGCTTGCCCTGCGAGGAGTTCAGGGACAAATATAAGACGAAGGATTTTTGTATCTGGATGTTTTCGATGGAGGACAAAAAGGCCATCGTAGGCGACGTGTTTGAAAAATTCCATGACATTTTCGGGTTTTATCCGCAGTCCACGGGTTCCTACTACATGGACGCGGAGTTGATAAATTATATTAAGGAACAGTATCCGGGCGTGAAATGTGCAGTGGCCACTTGCTGGGAGGAAGGGCCAAAGGCGTACCATACCTGCAATAATTCGTGGTATACGTTTATGGACGGCGGCCCTTGGGCACCGTGGATTCCATCGAAGGCCAATACGCACGCCCCGGCGGCGAACAAGGAGGAAGACTCCGGAATCGTCGCGATACCGCACTTAAGCCGGGACTTGCTGGCTTGTTATGACGGAAATGGTTCGAATTTCGGGACGCATCCGCAAAACGTCCTGCGGGGCATGATTTATGACAGCAAGACCTGGGAGTACCCGTATTTATATAATTTGATTGACCAGTATCGGTATCAGGCGAGGTTCAACGAAGGATATTCCTATAACATGATGTTCGTCGGACCCGGCTGGATGAACAAGATGGGACGCTGGGAGGCTCCGTATGAGTTGCTGTTAAAGTCTTATGACGATGGCTGCAAGTACTATGGAGAATTAAAAAAGCAGGGGAAGCTTGTGGACATGACCATGGCGGAGTTTGCCGATTATTATCGGGAGAAGAAAACCTACACGGCTCCCGAGGTGGCCTTGTGGCGGGACATTTTGTACGGGAGTGACAAGCAGTTGTTCTGGTATACGGATCCTTATATGCGGGTTGGCGTCAACATGGACCAGGGTGGTGCCATCGTGGACTTGCGCCCTTACGCGGCGAAGTTAAACTGGCCGGTAGGGATAGGCACGGCGCACGTCACGGACGCGTCGTATCCGTTCTTGATCCAGGAAAAATATAGGGCGGGGTACTTTACGCACTATGCGGGGGAAGGAACCGTCCGCAGTGCCAAAGTCATTTATGGCAAGGAGGAGGTGGACCTGTGCCTATGCCGGACGAAGGCACGATGTGAGAGGCAAAAAGGACGCGTCGTGTTGACGCTGGACGCGGTGGATGTCGTGTTTTCAGACGTGAGCGTGAAATTACAAACGCGTTTTACGTTTGAGGAAGGCAGCGGCGTGATTCGTTGCGACCGGGAGGTTTTGGAACTGTCGAATCCGGACGCGTGCGTCATCATCAATGAGTACATGGTGGGATGCTATGGGACGACGGAATATGCCGAGGACATGACGTCGCTATCGTTGTCCGTTACGAATGAAAAAGGGACGAAAGAGATTTCCTATGAATACAAGTGCCGCGAGCTGTCAGCCGCCGGGGCAAAGGAGGCGGCCTGCGTGTTGCCGCCAATCTGCACCCGCGTGTCCATGGAGGCCGAGGGAAGGGACAAATTTGGCTACGTGAAGGAAGGATATGCCTTCAGCCCCATGTTTACGTTGGGATATACTGGCGTGCTGCGCGAGAAGGAGGTGTTTACCACATGGCTCAGGCTGGAAAAGGCAGATTAAACTACCGTTGCCCGTCCTGCTTCATGCGGGATTTGGACATCGACATGTTTTATGACGCGGAAAAAGAAGAATTTTACTGCATTCGGTGCCAGTATTGCGGCAGCGAGGAAGACGTACTGAAGAAAAACGAAATGGTGCGGTTTCGTTACCGTGCCATGGGAAAACGGTTTCGATTTGAGGAAATGGACGGCTGAGAAATGCTGAATTGAAAATGATGCAGGAGGTGCTAAAATGAAAAAATTAAGGATGATGTTTACGGCATTTTTACTGACAATCGTGGCTGTTTTGGGGATTGACTGTCAAACCGTGGAAGCTGATGACGGCGTTACGTATGGCGCGGATGTAGGATGGTTGAACCAGTTGGAAAATCAGGGCGTGGTGTGGGTTGACGATAATGGCGTACAGAAAGACGCGCTTCAACTGTTGAAGGACAAGGGTGTCGAGGCGGTGCGGATAAGGGCTTTTGTAAATCCTGATCCAAGTTTCCAATGGACGAAGGATAACGGGCAGACTTGTTATTTGGGGTATGCGGATATAGCCGGCGTCTTATATACTGCAGAACGT
>CATLEQ010000370.1 GCA_949915905.1 uncultured Lachnospiraceae bacterium
ACAATTATCTGGCGCAGGTGATTGTAGGCGGCATGATTTTGCTGGGAATTACCATCGTCGGGCTGGCGGTCTGGGGGCATTTTCATCCGGATGAGGGAATCGCGGTGGGAATCATTGATTATGATGGATGGATGAAGCAATTGGACGAAGTGGATGAACGG
Organism: uncultured Lachnospiraceae bacterium; assembly: GCA_949915905.1. Lineage (GTDB taxonomy): Bacteria > Bacillota > Clostridia > Lachnospirales > Lachnospiraceae > Schaedlerella. Next base: position 162 of record CATLEQ010000370.1, read on the forward strand.
GTAGACGTCGGTACGTATCAGGGGGCGACCTATGAGATGCTGGCGAGCGGGGAAGGGCAAAATGTCGTATATGCGCTGGCAGCCCAGATTTCGGCGGGGGATTTGGACGCGCTTGTGGCGAGTCCGGAGACGATTCTGTTTTTGCAAAGGGAAGGCGATGACTTCCTCATGGATTTGACCTCCATTTATACGGAGGAAGAGTTGGAGGCACTAAAGGGACGGCTCCTATATAAAGAATACGCGGATGGAAGTAGTTATCCCGTGGCAATCGACATTACACAGTCGCCGATTTTTGCAGGCGGAAACACGGGGAGCGGGATTTATGTTGCCTATGCGGTGACCACGGACAGGCAGGAAGTGCTGCAATCCTGGGTGGAGGAAGTGTTGGGCGGGGAGCGAGATGACCGCGGTAAGTGATAAGGCATTGCATGCAGGAATAAGAAAAGACGGAGGAAAATTATGGCGGACGAGAAGAAGAAAAAGAAGCAGGCGGAGGAAGAGAGACCGGATCCGGAGGGGCTTGGACTAAACGGTTTTATGAATTTTTTAAATAAGGTGGCGCAGTTGTTCTATATCAATATCTGCTGGCTGATTGCCTGCATCCCGGTCATCACGATTGGACCGGCGTCGATTGCCCTCTATTCCACGATTGAGAAATGTCTGATTAACAATAGGGGGTATGCCATCAGTGGATTCTGGAAGGAACTCAAGGCAAATTTCAAATCGGGTATCAAAGTGTGGATTCCCATGCTTTTAGCCATATTGGTGGTAGGATTTGATATTTCGCACTTTTATGGCGAGGCGAAAAACGGCCATGCGTGGGGGTTGGTTTACTTGGTCTTTTTGGTCGTGCTCGTGTTGGTACTTTTGACGGCGTTGTATTCCTTCGCGTATATGGCCAAATTTACGGATACGACGATTCGCTGCATCCGCAATCCGTTGTTTTTGATGCTGATGCATCCATTTCGAAACGTGCTGATTGTGGTCATGGGAATTGTTCTTCTCTTGTTTGCGGCATTTATTCCGTGGACGTTGTTGATTTTGCCGTCCGCTTTCATGATGATGTTCGTGAACTACATGGAAAAGATGTTTCAGAAAATGTTGAACGAGCAAAACGCACAAAATGGGCAAAATGCACAAAATGAGCAGGATGCACAAAACGAGCGGGACACACAAAACGAGCAGGACACACAAGGTTGGCAAAATGTGCAGGATGGGCGGGATGCATAATCCGGTCTGAGGAATGCAGGCAGCATGGTTGTTGAAAAATATTTCAGGAAAGTGAGGAAAAGAACATGAATCAGAAATATTCGATGTCATCCACGTTAAAGGAATTGCTGGAAAGCCCGGGGGTACAGCCTTTTTTGGAGAAATACGCACCGGGGTTTTCCGATAATCCGGCACTTGCCTACGTGATGGACATGCCGATGGATCGGCTGGTAGGGGGGATGCCGGATCAGGCGGACTTATTCAAGGCGTTGGTGGACGCGGCGAACGGGGAGGAAGTCACCTATGTGCCGCAAGACCCGAAGAAGATTGCCCCGAGGCTTAGCAGCGGCGCGATGGGGGTCGGTACAAGCGAGGAAGTGCCGTATGACGTTGACGACGTGGATGGGAAAATGTACATGCTCGACCACCGTTTTTCCGGCTGTATCGTGTTACGTTTTTCTAAGGAGATGCGGGAGGACGTTTATGGCAGCGTGACATGTGAAGGGAAGGAACTGAAGCGGGGCGTCATTGCCCGGATGGACGTGGCCGGCGGCATGCAGATGTTCGGCGTGTACGTGCGCGACGTGTGCACGGATTATGACAAGACGTATACGCTGCATGTCGAGGGTTTCGAGGACACGGACGGCAACAAGATGGAACCGGCGGATGTCGTCGTACATACTTTGCCGAAGCCGGAGGCTGACCCGGCGTACGAGGCGCACGATGCGGTCGCGCTGGAGGCGGCACGGGAGGGCATCGTACTCTTGAAAAATGAAGGAAACGTGCTTCCCCTTGCGCCGAACCTCGAGGTGGAGGTAGTCGGAGCCGGGGACTTCCGCGTGGGCGCGGTCGGTGCGGGAAAGATTAACCCGCGGTATAGCATGGGATTGAAACGTGCGCTGGAAGAACGTTCCGGATTCGTGGTGAAGGAAGGGGCGCGGACGGGTATTTTCGTCATCAGCCGCGCTTCGGGCGAGAATTATGACAACAATGCCTTGAAAGGCGAGTATTATTTGACGGACGAGGAAGAGGCGCAGCTAAAAAATATGACTGAGCGTTGTGAAAAGGTCGTCGTGGTCGTTAATTCAGGGTATCCGATAGACATGCGCTGGGTGGAGAAATATCAGGTTCCGGCAGTCATCTGGTGTGGATTTCCGGGGATGCTTGGCGGACAAGCCTTGGTGGAAATCCTGGACGGCCGCGTGAATCCTTCCGGGAAGCTTGCGGATACGTGGAGCCTGGACTATTTCGACATTCCGTCCAGCGCAAACTTTTATCGTGCGCCGGAGGGCGGGCAGGCGTTGTCGGCAGACTGCGGCTTGTTCGTGGACACGTTCTATGAGGAAGACATTTACGTGGGATACCGCTATTTTGAGACATTTGAAAAGCCGGTGGCGTTCGCGTTCGGGCACGGGTTGTCTTACACGACATTTTCCATCGAGGCGGAACTGGTTTCAAATGGGACGGGCGCGGGTTCGGTCGAACCAGGTGCGTCCGGCAGTGATGGCGTATTTGCCGCGGTGCGTGCAAAGGTGAAGAATACGGGCGGCCGTGCCGGGAAAGAGGTCGTGCAGGTGTACGCGCGGATTCCGGACGGAAAACTGGAACAGCCGGCGAAACGGCTTGTCGGCTTTGCCAAGACGAAGGAACTGGCACCGGGTGAAATGCAGGAATTGGAGATCGTCATCACGGAAAAGAGCATGGCTTCTTTCGACACCGAGCGGGCAAGTTGGATTGTCGAGGCGGGAACGTATATGTTTTTCACGGGGAACGCCGTGGATGCCGTGGATGCCGTGGAGTGCTGCGGAGAATGCAAGGTGGAAGAAGAGAGGGTGCTGCTGGTATCGGAGAATTTGATGAAGCTCCCGGTGGAGATGGAGCTTTTGAGCAAGAAAAATCCACAGTTCCCCAAAGGGCTTAAATCTGGTTTGAAGAGAGAGTATACGTGCCTTACGCCGAAGGCAGAGCGGAAGCATTACCCGGAAGATGCGTGGAATCCGGCCGAAGGCAGTGTGGAGAACATAGCAGAGGACGGATTGGCGGCGGCTGCGGCCAGAGCCGGCGTGGCTGAAACAAGCGTGGAAGGAGCAAGCGAGAGCCGGGCGGACAAGGCCGCGCGGTTGGCGGCGACTCTAAGCGTCCGTGAACTGGCGCGTCTCAGCGTGTGCGCGTCCCATGGCTGGGGCATGCACGAGACCGGCGAGGCGGGAAGGATTTATCGCCTGGAAGGGCGTGACTTGCCGCGATACGCGGTGGCGGACGGCAACAACGGGGTCAATATCAATAAGCCGAACATCGGCATGCCATGCAGCAATACGGTGTGCTCCACGTGGAATGCGGATCTGGCGTTCGAGGTCGGCAGGGTGATTGGCGAGGAGGCGAGGGAAAATGACATTCAGATGATTCTCGCCCCGGCGATGAACATTCACCGCAATCCGTTAAACGGCA
>CATLEQ010000371.1 GCA_949915905.1 uncultured Lachnospiraceae bacterium
ATTCCTCGTTCGCCCCGGAAAGAATGGCTCCGCCGCCCACGAAGATATAAGGCTTCTTGGAACGTGAAATCATCTTTACGGCTCCTTCCAGACTCTCCTCGCTAATGTGCGAATCATCCGGTACATACGCTTCTATCTTTTCACGCGTATATTCGGCCTTGTTTGCCGTCACGTCCTTGGGAACGTCAATCAGCACCGGCCCCGGACGGCCGGACCTGGCAATCTCAAACGCCCGGCGAATGGTCGGGGCGAGGTCTTTCACGTCCTTCACTATATAATTATGCTTGGTAATCGGCATGGTCACTCCGCTGATGTCGATTTCCTGAAAACTGTCCTTGCCAAGCAGGGATACCCCGACGTTACAAGTAATCGCCACGACCGGGATCGAATCCATATACGCGGTCGCGATGCCGGTCACGAGGTTGGTCGCCCCCGGGCCGCTGGTCGCGAAGCACACGCCGACCTTTCCCGTCGCGCGCGCATAGCCATCCGCCGCATGCGCCGCCCCCTGCTCGTGGGACGTCAAGATGTGGTTGATTTCGTTGCTGTGTTTATACAATTCGTCATATACGTTCAAAATCGCGCCGCCCGGATATCCGAACACGGTATCCACGCCCTGCTCCTTTAAACACTCTATGATAATTTCTGATCCTGTCAACTGCATCTTCTACGCCTCCTACTCGCTTTTCGGCACTTCCAGGATGGCTCCCCGGTTGCCGGAAGACACCATGGACGCGTACCGGGCCAGATAGCCGGTCTTGATTTTTGGCTCGCGCGGCTGCCATTTTGCCCTCCGAGCTGCCATTTCCTCGTCGCTGATATCCAATTCCAGCTTCAATTCCGGAATATTGATCTTGATAATGTCCCCCTCTTCCACCAATGCAATGGGGCCGCCTACCGCCGCCTCCGGGGACACATGTCCAATCGACGCTCCGCGGGACGCGCCGCTGAAACGCCCGTCCGTAATCAAGGCCACGGTGGAGCCAAGTCCATAACCGGCAATCGCCGATGTCGGATTCAGCATCTCGCGCATGCCCGGGCCGCCTTTCGGTCCTTCATAACGAATCACGATCACGTCGCCCGGATGAATCTTTCCGGTCTTGATGGCCTCGGTCGCATCCTCGTCACTCTCAAAAATTCTGGCCGGACCTTCGTGCACCAGCATCTCCGGCACGACCGCCGAACGCTTCACCACGCTGCCGTCCGGTGCCAGGTTGCCTTTGAGCACGGCAATGCCGCCCGTCTCGCTGTACGGATTGTCAATCGGGCGAATGACTTCCGGATTTTTATTTACACAGCCTTCGATATTTTCCCCGACCGTCTTTCCCGTGACGGTCATGCAGTCCGTATGCAAAAGGCCTTTTTTATTCAACTCGTTCATCACGGCATACACGCCGCCCGCCTCATTCAAATCTTCCATATAAGTCGGACCCGCCGGTGCCAAATGACAAAGGTTCGGCGTCTTCTCGCTGATGCCGTTGGCAAATTCGATTTCAAAATCCATGCCAATCTCGTGCGCGATGGCCGGTAAATGAAGCATGCTGTTCGTGGAGCATCCCAATGCCATGTCAACCGTCAGGGCGTTTAGAATCGCGTCCTCGGTCATAATGTCTAGCGGACGGATGTTTTTGCGCCACAGCTCCATGACCTGCATTCCGGCGTGCTTTGCCAGTTGGATGCGCGAAGAATACACGGCCGGAATCGTCCCGTTTCCGCGAAGTCCCATGCCAAGCGCCTCGGTCAGGCAGTTCATGCTGTTTGCCGTGTACATGCCTGAACAAGAACCACAAGTCGGGCATACCTTGTTCTCGAACTCGGTCACGTCCTCTTCCGTAAATTTTCCCGCCGCATAGGAGCCGACCGCCTCGAACATGCTGGAAAGGCTTCTCTTCTCGCCTTTTACATGTCCGGCAAGCATCGGGCCGCCGCTGACGAAAATCGTCGGCACGTTGATTCTGGCCGCCGCCATCAAAAGTCCCGGCACGTTCTTGTCACAGTTCGGGATCATTACCAGCGCGTCAAACTGGTGCGCCAGAGCCAGGGCCTCCGTGGAATCCGCAATTAAGTCCCTCGTCACAAGAGAATACTTCATGCCCACGTGTCCCATGGCAATGCCGTCGCAGACCGCGATGGCCGGTACCATGATGGGGGTTCCTCCCGCCATCGCCACGCCCAGCTTCACGGCCTCGCAAATCTTATCGAGGTTCATGTGCCCTGGCACAATTTCATTATAAGAACTGACCACGCCGACCAGGGGCCTTTCCAGTTCTTCCTTTGTAAGTCCCAACGCATTGAAAAGGGAGCGATGCGGTGCCTGCTGCATTCCCTTTGTCACAGTATCACTTCTCATCATTAAAGTCCTCACTTTCATTTTATTCCCGCGAACGGCAGGCCAAGATACAGCCGCCCACGGGGAATCTCATTTTACCGTAAAAACACTTTGCACGAAGCAAACGACTTTTAAGCTTGCCAGCCGACTTGTTTCTTTTCATCCGGCTGTGAATAGTAACCCGTTTTTCCACAATTTGATATGTTTTACTTGATATAACCACAAATCAAGTCGCCCATCTCGCTCGTCCCGACCTGCTTCTTCCCTTCCGACATAATGTCGCCCGTGCGGTAACCGGCTTTCAACACCTCGGAAACGGCATGTTCGATGGCATCCGCCTCCGCGTCAAGGTCAAAGGAATAACGGAGCATCATGGCCGCGGAAAGAATCGTGGCAATCGGGTTGGCAATCCCCTTTCCGGCAATGTCCGGGGCGGAACCGCCGCTCGGCTCATAAAGGCCGAACTTCGTTTCATTTAAGCTGGCAGACGCGAGCATCCCGATGGAGCCGGTCACCATGCTCGCCTCGTCGGACAAAATGTCGCCGAACATGTTTTCCGTCAAAATCACGTCAAACTGGCGCGGATCCTTCACCAATTGCATGGCGCAGTTGTCCACCAACATGTGCTCCAACGCAACTTCCGGGTACTCCTTCGCCACTTCCTCCGTCACCTTCCTCCACAGACGGGACGAGTCCAATACGTTTGCCTTGTCCACGCTCGTCACTTTCTTGCGTCGCTTCATGGCAATGTCGAACGCCCGCTTGGCAATCCGGCGAATCTCCTCTTCATTATATGTAAGCGTGTCCGTGGCATACGTAATCCCGTCCACTTCTTTCGTGGAACGCTCTCCAAAATACAAGCCACCCGTCAGCTCCCGCATAATCATCATGTCGAAACCGCCGGTTGTAATCTCCTCCTTCAAGGGACATGCGCCCTTCAACTCGTCATACAACACCGCGGGACGCAGGTTCGCGAATAAGTTCAGCGACTTACGCAGCCTCAAAAGGCCGGCCTCCGGCCTTTTCGACGGTTCCAATTTATACCACGGGGAGGTTTTCGCGTCCCCGCCAATCGATCCCATCAGGACGGCATCGCTTTTCTTTGCCAATTCGATTGTCTCGTCCGTCAATGGAACGCCGTTTACGTCAATCGACGCGCCGCCCATCAAAAGCTGCGTATACGCGCACTCGTGGCCGAACGCGTCCGCCACCTTGTCGAGCACCTTCATCGCCTCGGTGACAATCTCCGGGCCGATGCCGTCGCCCTTTATCACGCCAATGTTCAATCTCATCTCGCATTCATCCTTCCTTGTAAAAAACTATCGTCTTACATCATACCGCATTTCTTTGCCGGTTTCAAGACAAAGATTTAGAAAATACAAAATCGGGCAGAAAAGCATGATGACTTCGCTACCCGATTTTATCTGACGCTATTTTATTAACGTAAACGCATAAAAATCCAATGTCCCATTTCCCACAT
>CATLEQ010000372.1 GCA_949915905.1 uncultured Lachnospiraceae bacterium
TCACGTTTGTCCCCGCCCCGATTGCGGCATATGGATTTTTCCCGCCTTCTGCCTTTGCCTTCTCCGCCTCATCCGCAATCCCGTTGAAGCCGGTATTCTGCCCTTTTAACCCCGCCTCCATCATTTCGATATATGCCGGATACGTATAACCGCTGACCGGGTCGCGCAGGCTGTCGGCATGCGGTCCCACTACTGCCAGCTTCACCCCCGGCTTTAGCGGCAGCACTCCGTCATTTTTCAGCAACACGAGCGACTTCTCTGAAATCTCGTCAGCGAGCTTTTGCTTCGACACGTTCGTCATATGTGCCGCCACTTCTGCCTCCTCCACGTACGGATGCTCAAATACCCCATACTCGAACTTAATCGTTAGAATCCTCCTCACCGACTCATCCAGTGCCGCCTCGTCCAATTTTCCTGCCCGGACATAATCCGGCAGTCTCTTAAATGCGTTTCCCACCGGGATTTCCGTGTCAAGCCCAGCCTTTTTCGCCAAATATCCCGCTTCCTCGTAACTGCCCGCGACCCTATATTGATTGTACATCTTCATCACGCCCGCGCCGTCGCTCGTCAACATGCCGCAAAATCCCATCGTGCCACGCAGCAAATTCTTGGCAACCTTTGGGTTCATCCCCACCGGCAAACCGTCAATCTCCGAGTAAGAAGCCATCACGCCGGAGACATCCGCTTCCTTGGCCACCGCCTCGAAGGGCGTGGCAAACACCTCGTACAGCTCCCTATCCGTAATCCGGCTCACCGCCGTGTTAAGACCCCCCTGCGTCTCCGAGTACCCAAGAAAATGCTTAGCGATACAAGCCACCCCATCCGTCTTATTCTTCTGCATTCCCTTAACATAGGCAACTCCCATCTGGCTAATCAAATAGGGATCTTCACCAAACGTCTCGTAAGTCCTGCCCCAACGCGGGTCACGGGACACATCCACGACCGGGCTCATGGCAGACGTGATGCCCACAGCCCGGGTCTCTTCCCCGATAATTTCACTCATCGCCTCTGCCAGCTTCGGCTCCCATGTGGCCGCCACGTTCGTCATGGACGGGAACAGAGTGCCGCCCGCCGCCGGATAACCGCACAAATTTTCCGACTGGAACACGACGGGAATCCCCAAACGCGTCTCCTCCACGAAATACTTCTGAATCTGGTTCGCCGTACGGGCAATCTGCTCTGCAGACATAAGACCCAACGTGGAAAACTGCGTAAACCGCCCGTGACCATCAGGATACTTTTCCCGCATCATCTCGGACGTGACTTCTCCCATCGCGGCAAACATCGGCAAATCCCCGCATAACTGTGCCGCCTTCTCCTCCAGCGTCATCCGTGAGAGCAAATCCTCCACGCGCTCTTGTACCGTTTTCGTCCTATCCTTGTACAATTCCATACTTACATCCTTTCTCCTTGTTTTTGACTTCCAAATCTTGTCTCGACTTCTAATTTTGTATTCTTTCCAGAATTTCGTTCCTTTCTTCCAATTTCCTTTATGCTCCTCTTTATTTCTTAAAAGTTTTAACAAACTTATTATACATAAAATTAAAACTTTTAACAATATGGATATGTAACAAAAAAAGAGAGAGGAATTTGTACAATATGCACAACACCTCCCTCATAAAAAGAAACCAAAAAAAATTTGACAATATATGAAAATAGCATCATTGCCCTATACAAATACCTCCAAGGCTCTAACAATTCAAAAACAATCGGCTAATCACATAATATGCCGCGCCTTTTGCTCCCCAGTAAGGATCGTATGGCTGAAAAAAGACATTCACTTCCTCACCGTTCAATCCGAAAAACTTAGATTTCGCCGTATCCAGAAGCATGTCCCGATTCCTCTGTTCGCACATGACGCGCCCGTCCACCACGACAAAACCGGGATTAATCAGGTTGACCACGTTCGCCAAGGCGATTCCCAGGCAATCCATCACGTCACGCATAATTTTTTGCACGTCCTCGTCCCCTTTTCGCTGGGCTTCCATGATATCCTCGAAGCATAACCTCCCATTCGCTTCCAAAGCCTTTTGCAAGATTGGCGCGCCCCCGCATAATATTTTTTCCTGGCACCTTTCAAAAATGGCTCGCTCACTCGCCAGGTCATCCACGCTTTTACAAGCGTCCGATCCCGTTTTACCTGTATAAATAATCGTACGCCCCAATTCTCCCGCGCCAAACGTGTTGCCCGAAATAATCTCGTCCTGCACCATGATGGGACAAGCGACACCCTTTGACACAAAGAAATAGGCAAACGTACCCGCCTTGTATTCCTGCAGGCTAAGCTCGTATCCCATCGCCCGGATACGGACATTATTGTCAATGATGACCGGCACGTTCAAAAGTCCCTGCAAATCCTCGGCCAGACGTTTTCCCGCCCAGCCCTTGCGCGAGCTGCTTCTGACAACCCCGTTCTCGCAGTCAATAAATCCCGGAAGCCCGACCCCGACTCCCAAAAAACGCCCCGCCGCATACTGCATCAACTCTTCCACCTGACGCTTTATCTGCAGGAGCATTTGCTCATAATCCTCTTCCACGGAATGCTCCGACAAGGCCAGAACCTTCCCCCGCATATTCAATAACGCCGCCCTTGTCGCATACGGTCCCAGCTCCACCCCGATTGCACAGGCCGTATCCGCCTTGAAGGCGATGGCCGTCGGCCTGCGTCCCATCGCGTTGACCAGTTCCCTCTCTGCAAAAGGAATTTCCTCCAAAATCCCCTCCGCCAACATTTCGTTGACGCTGGTCGTGATGGTCGGCAGTGTCAGCCCCAATTCCTCGGCAATCCCCGTCCGCGTCGCGTTCTTCGTGCGAAATATGCTGTTTTTGATTAATACCCTATTTTTCCGCCTTGTCTCTAACAAGCTGTTTCCCTTTTTATAAGCCATTGACTTATCTCCCGACTATCTCTTTCTTATACATCTGTGCTATATCCGACGGTCCGCTCCACCAAAGCTTTGACTCTTCGTCATAAAGTAACTCACCTGTCTTGGATGCGATAAACTTGCTTAACATTTCTTTCGGCTCCTCCTGCAAATCCTCTGCAAGTTCCTCTACCACCATCGTGACCATCAAATCAACCGCATATTTTTTCTGTTCCTCTGTAAGTGTCTTTTCTATACCCATATCTGCACACTTCCCACAAACGTCAAACACTCAAGTACCGCATAATCCCCTTCCATGTGAAAGAGGCCGAAGCACTCTTCTATGAAGCCAAGAACATCATATTTTTTGAACAATGCATTGATTTCCTGAATCGGTATATCAAGTTCTTCCGCCGCCAAGCGGATGAGCCGAACCTGCATAAAAATAATCTGGGATTTTTCACTCATACCAACCACCTACATATCCTCATGCGCCACCTTGCAGCTTTTCTTGTAACAAGCCACTCCGTAAGCATGTATCTTTTTCATGCCGTCATCTCTCAGCCGCAAGGTGTAATCTCGTTTATGAATCTGTTCCAATGCATTCCGGCATCCTAAGTCAAGATTCCCGTCATGCGCATACTTCACCTCAATCACGCACCCCGTCTTTTGGGACATGGACTCTATGACGATATCGGCATAGCCGACTCCTGACTCCGCATTTGACTCGACAATCCAGTCCCCCTTTCCCCTTAGAAGTCCAACCAGCATACCGTGGAAATAGTTTTCCTTCATGTCAAACGCCACCGCCGTGTCACGAATACTGATGGTTTCTTGAAGATACATGTTAAACATGTTTTCAAAAAGCGCCTCATTTCCAGAAAGCACGGCCTCGCAAAATTGCAGCATTCGCTCTGTATTTCCATAAAAAAG
>CATLEQ010000373.1 GCA_949915905.1 uncultured Lachnospiraceae bacterium
AAGAATGTAAACAGCGTCGGCAAGTCCTTGCCCTCGGCCTTGGTGGTGATTCCAAGTGCGGCACCCTTACGGCTGGACTGGTACAATGCATCCGGGTCGACAAACTTCTGCGCGTCTCCGCCGTACATGTCATTAATCGGAAGAGCCGCTCCCATCACATAAGCATCCGCCTGGTCGGACGGATCCTGGCAAGAAGTACGGATCGCCGTTCCCAGCGTACTGGCCAAGCCGTCCCACATGCCGACCTTTCCTTGATTGACTCCCGCCGAGTTAATCTGGAAAAAGATGTCATTGGAACGCGTGTGGAACTGTGAATCCAACCAGCCGTTCTCGTACCATACCTGCATGCATTCCAGATACGTTTTAAAGTTCTCTGAAATACCGTCATAGGATATCTCGCCGTCTTTCAAATAATAGCTTCCGGTGCCGCCGCCGAAGGAGGAAGTCACGTCTCCCAGTCCGCTATATCCATAGTACTGAACTGTCGTCCCATACGCATTGCTGTCATCCCCCCAGCCTCTTTCCTCAATCGCTTTGTCAAATGCCTCAAACATCCATTCCCAGTCACTGATCGTAATCGGGTCGGAAGTCTCGCTCGGAAAAATGACATTGTCCGTGTAGGTATTGACCGGGTCGTCCCCATAGTCCGCGCTGAAAGAAGTAACTTCGTTTTTCTTCCAGCCCTCCAGATTATTTTCCTTGATGGCCTGCGCAAGCGGCGTCACTTCCGGATGTCCGTTTTCCGTCACATAATCGCTCTCCCAATCCCACACGTACTCGGTCGGTTCTGCATATTTCACAATCCAGTCGCGTCGATAGCAGGTGCCCTGCCACGGATCCTCCACGCCGTCCATAAAGGCATAGATTGCATAATAATGTATGTTCCCTTCGTCATCCGCCACTTGCACCAGTGGTTTCAGTTCCGGATTGGCATCCAAAAATGCCAGATAATTCGGCATGTACGTTTCCACATACTCCGTAATGTCCATCAAGATACCGTCATCGTATAATGCCTGCGGGCTTTCGGGAGAGGACACCAAATCCACGATTTCCGGATACTCCCCGGTTGACAGCATGGTGTTAAAATTATCCTGCTCCGAACCCGTAATCGGTACCAGATAAGACAATTTCAACTGCGAGCCGGTCTTGGCCGTACCGATGCCGCCGTTTTCCACATCCCAGTACTGTTGATTGATAAACTGGGGAATCGGGCTGTCCTCGTAATCCTCATAATACTGCCCTTCCCCGTCCGTCCTATAAATCCACCAGGTAAACTCTGCATCCTTTGGATTCTTTTCGGACTTGCCGCCGTCACCCGCGTCACTGGAGTTTCCCTTTCCGCCGCAGCCCGCAATCATGGTGATTGCCATTGCCGTTGCCAAACCTACGGTCAAAATCCGTTTTACCACTCCATTTTTCATAACCATTTTCCTCCTACAACATGTAATTTCTGCGAACCATAAACGTCACTTCTAAAAACCAATGCGGCTCTTACACTTCCCATATTCTCCTCGGTCGACCATACTTGTAATTGTAACAGAACCCCGCCACAACTTTTATATTTATCACGGTTTTTTTATATAAATCATGTCTGCAAAATACACAAAATCAATAACCGTTTTTTGTCTATTTCGCCAAAATTAAAAGTATTTATAAAGAAAAAAGGAATGCCTTGTCAAGCATCCCTCTTATACTCAAAGGCGATGTCGCCCCTGACGTATTCATAATTATCCAGTTTAATTTCTTTAAAGCCAAATTTCCTATAAATGTGAAGTGCCGGTTTCAGTTTGCTGTTCGAAAGAATGAACAATCGCTTTGCGCCGTGGTCTAACGCCCACTTCATCGCCGCTTCAAACACCGCGCTCCCCGCCCCTTTGTGCGGGACATTTTTATTCGAACCAAGCTTGCAGATTTCCCACGTCGTCCCTTCCATCGGCATCGCCATGCATGTCGCCAATGTCTCTTCACCTTCGACGGCAAAAAATATCATGGCTCCCGCTTTTAGTTCATCGTCGATTTTTTCAAACGTCTCTTTGTCATGGTCTTCCAAAAAGCCAAAATTCGAAACAATCCAATCCGTGTTAAAGTCTATAAAATCCTGCCTGTACTTCTCTTCAAACGGAACCACCTTCATGCTATTCGTCCCTCCCTAAAATCGAAATTACCGTGTCCAGCGCACTGCACAACCGGTCGCATTCCTCTGCGCTTAAGCCGCTGATTTTTTCCTTTATCTGCTGATTCGTCAATTCAATCAACCGTTCTGTCTCCGCCGCCCCTTTTTCCGTCAGCGTGACAAAAGTCGCCCTTTTGTCCTCGCCGGATTTTTCCTTTCGGACAAGGTCGTTTTTACAAAACCCCTTGATGATTCTGCTTAAATAACTTTTATCAATATGCATCTCTTTCACGATGTCGTTTTGAATGCACCTTTCATTTTTCTGAATCTCAAAAAGAATCCGCGTTTCTACTACCGAATACTGCGTGTCGAGATAATTCGAATCCAAAAACCCCATGCTGACCGTATAAAAACGATTGAATTTTCTTATCTCGTGAATTGTTTTTTCTTGTTTGTCCATATGACCCCCTTTCAATCGAGTAGGGGAGATTTTTCCCCTACTCGTCGCGCCGGGATAGGCCGCGTAAGCAACATATACCTTTCTGTCCCGTGTGCAAAACAACGAGTCCGGCTTGCCGGACTCTCGCGCCGGAGCGCGGCTGCGTCAGCAGCCATTTTCTTTATGCGCGAAGTACGCATCCCCCAGAGGGTTTTGCTTTATAGGGAACGAAGTTTCCTATAAAGCAAAAATAGTTGACTCCGTCCACCTTTATTATATTTCATATAGTGGATTTTGTCAACTATTTCTATAAGGATATTTTCTCCATTCAACACTAACAGTTCCAATTCACGGCTTAATCGCCGTGGATTGGAACGGCATCCAACCATGTCAGTCAATCATCGATTCAGCCCTTGTCAGAATAGTGGCTTTTACATTCCGCGACGAGTAACGTATTTTCTTCTATTCGATAAACAATCCGGTTATATTCGTCAATCCGACGACTCCACCACCCGGACAAGTTTCCTTTTAATGGCTCTGGTTTTCCTATGCCATGATAATAATCCCGCATAATATCCGTAATCAATAGATTGATTCTCTTTAATGTTTTCTTATCCTGCTTTTGCCAATATAGATAGTCCTCCCACGCCTCTGGCAAAAATGTAAGATTTATCATATCATTTCTCCATTTCCTCCAACTCCGCAATATCCTTGTGAATTGGCTGTGATTTTCCATTATAATAATTGCCAATCACTCTTTCCAGGTGCTCTTGATTCTCCTGACTATAGAATGGATCCACCTTCAGTTCAAATGGTATTCCGCCATAACTTACCATTTTTTTATAAAACAAATTTGTCGCTGTCGATAAACTCATCCCCAATTCAGAACATATGCGCTCTGCCTGACGTTTTACAATATCATCCACTCGAATTGATACATTAGCCATATTTTCACCTACTTTTTTTCTTCAAAGTATACAGCAAAATCACTTATATTGCAACACAAATCATTACATTTTATTGAAATCAATATGAAAATCATTACAATACAACACTATGTCAGCGCGAGCCGAATGGGAACCGAAATCTCCCTCCTATTTTCAATCCCGCAGTTTCACGTCTTTCCATTCTATCTTTTCCCCTGGAAATCGAATCCAGTTAAAGTCCTCCCACATCACTCCGTGAGTAATCTTTACAATCTCATAGGGATTGTATTCCTCCAACCCCAGCCCCTCCAAGTATGC
>CATLEQ010000374.1 GCA_949915905.1 uncultured Lachnospiraceae bacterium
GAGGCGATTTAGATGTTAAACGTTAATTTGAACAATCCAATAGAAATTCGGACTATTGGAATGCAGGCACTTAAAGAAGTTTTGGGACCTGTAGGAATGGTGCGTTTTATTCAACAATTTGATTTGGGATATGGAAATTATACAGAAGAAAAGCAAAAGGAACCCGATGTGGATTTGGACGAAATTGATGCTCTGTTACGACCATGAGATAAATTGGCAATTAATTACCCGATGAAGAAATGCCATGGGGAGCGTGAAGGAGTGTTATTAACAATGAAGAAATATAGAATGGCTTGTAATTTGCTGATTGTCATTTTTGCCATCGCCGGGGTATTTCTGAATTTACTGGAACCGAACGCTAGCAAAAATACGATTTTATATTTTACGACGCAGAGTAATATTTGGATGATGCTTATATGTTTGGTGATGGTTTTTTATGATATTTTCAAAATAAAGGTTCCTAAAGTGGTATATATGATAAAGTATATGTTTACGGTTTCCATTGTACTTACCGGAATTGTATATAACGTGATATTGGCACCGCAATATGGGATTTATTTTGGGTCGTTTTTTAAGGCGTATACCGTATCGGTTACGATACTGCATGTCGTGGTGCCATTACTTGGATTCGTTTCTTATATATTGTTTGACGAGGATCCATTTAAAAGAAGATTTAATTTGCTGGGATGTACGATGCCGATGCTATATTTCTTATTTATTATAGTACTGTCAATGGTCAGTACAGACGACTATCTTTTTGATGGGATAGGCGGCGTACAATCGAGGTTCCCTTACTTTTTCCTTGATTACATAAATAACGGATGGTTTACACTGACGAGTGACATGGCAAAACTTGGTACTTTTTATTGGATTTTGATTGGTTTAATCCTTGTTATAATTATAAGTCAGGTTTTAAGGTACATACAAAGAAAAATACTTCAATCAAAATGAATTCCGGGTTGTTGGGAAGTCAAAGGAACTTATTCCTTATGTATGTACCATAAAGGATGGAGAAACGGTGACGGATAAGGTTAATCTTTCTGTAATATTAGGATTGTTTGTTTCTAAGGTGATTATTCTTGAAAAAGCCTCGGAACTTGCAGGAAAGTCTATATGGGATTTTATGGAAATTTTGAAGACGTGCCACATTCCATGGGGAGAGTGTACGGAAGAAGAGATACAAATGGATGAAATTGCATTATGGTGAGCTGGAAGTAATCGTAGGAGCGAAAGAATGTGATTTGCCATTGGCAATTATCGATGAACGTGCAGCAAGAAAGATGGCATCTTAGGGTAGAACAACATATTAACGAAGACCCAGGCGCAGAACCGATGCACAAGCGAATAAAACCACAAATGGGATGTTGTTCGAGAGGATGGATAATATGGCATGAATGAAAAAGTTTATAAATTTGAAGCCGTTATTGAATCCGTACCGGATAAAGGTGGGGCGTATGTACGAGTTCCATTTGATATAAAAAAGGAATTTGGAAAGGGACGAGTAAAAGTATTGGCTACGTTCAATGATGTATTATATAGTGGAAGTATTGTGAACATGGGCGTAAAGAACCCGGATGGTACCATTTGTTATATTATTGGTGTGCGTAAGGACATCCAAAAGGAAATAAATAGATATCCCGGTGATAGAATAACTGTAACGATACAAGAAGCATGAGTCGGAAATTAAAGGACTAAATATTGTTCAAGAAGGATATGAAGTGCACTATATCATTTTGAGAGCCGGTAAAAAAGAAAAATCACAGAAAAAACAGCCCCTTCTCCGTTAATGATTTAAAAGAGGGTCGCAACTACGATGAGAAATTGTGAGGCGATGGTGTGAATCGCGCGGGAATGGAGTAAAAAATGATACGACAACTTGGCGATGAAGAAAAACAAGGGATCACGCGGGAAATACTTGAATCGTTGCCCGAGTGGTTTGGAATTTGGGAAGCCCGGGAAGATTATATTTTAAAAAGTGCGTCACAAACTGCCTTTGGCGCATTTGACGAGGGACGGCCTATTGGCTTCCTTTGCCTTGAAGAAACGGGAAGGGACACCGTGGAACTTTATGTCATGGGTGTGCTGAAGGAATGTCACAGAATGGGGATTGGGACGAAATTGTTTACGGAAGCGAAAACATTTGCCGCTTCCAAGGGATATTCCTTCATGCAGGTAAAAACCGTGCAAATGGGAAGGTATAAAGAATACGATGATACAAATCGTTTTTATCTTAGTCTTGGATTTAAAGAGTTTGAGGTGTTTCCCACGTTGTGGGATGAGTGGAATCCTTGCCAGGTTTACGTGATGTCGTTACAATGATTTTCGGGCCGGTCGAGAGACCCTGGTTCACCGAACGGCGGGGAATTTCCCCGCCATTTTACATTGAAAAAACATTTATAAAACGCAGGAGTGTGTCTTACGGGCAGTCCATCCTGGAATATAATAGTTCGTCGGCTTCCACCGTGGAATATCGTTGCCGGTAGGTGTTCGGGGAGATTCCGGCAATTTTCTTGAACGCAGTTTGGAAGTGTGGCTGCGAGGAAAATCCAAGCTGCATGGAAATGTCGGAAATGGAATGGTCTTTGGAAATAAGGAGCCACTGTGCTTCTTTTATTTTTTGTCGCAAAATATATTGTTTTAGCGGAAGGCACATGTCCTTTTCAAAGGTGCGCGAGATATAGGAAGGGCTTTTGTGAAGGCGCGTCGAAATGTCCGCCACGGTAAGGGTTTCATAAAGGTGGCGGCCGACGTCGTCAAGGATGGCCACGGTCAGGGGCGAGCAGTCCTTGGGCTTGTTAAGTTCGGCGACGTGGATGCAGAAGTCCTGCATCATTCTTCCCAAAAGGGGGAGGATCTCCAGTTCGTTTTTTAATCCTTCCACTTTTGAAATGTAGGAATCGCTCAGCGTTAATGCAAATTCATAATCCAATCCGGCGCGAATTGCCGTGCGGGAAACAAGGGCGGCGGAGGATATGAACGTGTTTTTCAGGACCCGCGCGGAATCCGGGGCGATGGCTCCGAGAGCGGCGTTGGAAGAGGGAACCTGGCGAAGCAGGTCAAGCAAGTCCGTCGTTCTCCCGTTCTCGATTACGTATAAGATTTTCGTCTCGATTTCAAAACTGTTGTGCTGTACGTTATACAAGTCATTGTCATGTTTTTCAAATGGTTCAAAATCATTTTGTTCATCAGCGTCAACTGGTGCTTCTGTACTTCCGTTTACGATAAAATCCAAAAATTTTAATAAGGACAAGAAACGTCCGGAATCGAAAAGCGGTGTCTTTTTCAGAGCGTATAACAAATCCCTTTTTCGGGAAAAGGGCAGGTCGATGTCGGAAAGGATGTCCGAGCATTGTTTCGGGGTGGGTGGAATGGAGCTGACCGGTCCTACCAGAATCCGGTAATTGGTCTCATGGATAGACACCATGCCGCAATAAATGCCGTGATGGTTTGTGTAAAAGGATTTTTCGGAGCCCGCGTTGTCCGCGGCGAACGCATTTTTCAAATAAAGGGCGGCGGGGTCGGGGGAAATGGCGACCGCGACATAGGAAAGCAACTGCTCGTCCAATAAATAAAGGCTGACGGGAATATGGAAGGAATGGTAAAAACGCTGCAATAATTCGCTGTACTTTTCAAAAAACTTCTGGCTCATGGCGGACTCCTTTTTTATACCCAAGGGCATCCCTTAACTCATGCCCCTGCGGGGCGGGCAGACTCTTCGAGTCCGTTAAGGTATACCTATCCGGGCATCCCACATCAATCTCGCTTCGCGCCAGCG
>CATLEQ010000375.1 GCA_949915905.1 uncultured Lachnospiraceae bacterium
TGGTGGCAAAAACCAAGGTCCATACAAAGCCGGAGAACAATGCGGACACCTTTGTGACGAGCAGTGCCTTGTTTGTTTTAAACATGTTCACGATATCCTTTATCGTAATCTTCGTCTCGTTTTTTTCTTCCGAGGCGTGTTTCCCTTCCTTCACGCATGCGGTTCCCAATAAAGAAATCAGAGTTGCGGGAATCATGATAATCAAGGTCATATAGGCAAAAGAATCATGCATGTTTCCGACTTTTGTATTTAATCCCTCCACCATGGCAAGGAAAAATGCAAAGGGAATAGAAATTAACATGCCGAATACGCGGGGGTAAACCATCAATTTGGCCCTGGCATCGGCATCGGATGTCAATGTTCGAAGCAATGGCCTTTCCGCATAGAAGGACGTGCCGATATCGTACAGCAGGTAGAAGAAAATCACCCATACGACAATCGCGACGGGACTTTTCGTCACCGCGCCCGGCATGGCGAACAGGCAAATGACAGAAATGGCGGAGAGTATCGTGCTGATAAAAATAAACGGCTTATATTTGCCGAACTTTGTCGGCTTGGCACTGTCCATAATCCAGCCCTGAATCGGGTCGTCCACCGCGTCAATGACCCTTCCCAAAAGCAACAGTACGGTGCCGAGCGTCACGGCCAGCGCGCCGATACCGGAATAGTCCGTCAAATACAGCATGAATAAGCTGGTCATAAAAGAGGCACATCCCTGATTGATCCAGCACATGGTTGAAAACCCGAATTTTGTCTTGGCATCCAATGGATACGCGTGTTTTGTTCCTTTTTTCATCCTCATTCCTCCAGTGTATTACTTGTTTTTTTTATTTTAACTGATTTTGATTTATAAGGATTATTGTTTTCTTCCAAGTTGTTGCATTTTTCTTAGATGTTTGTTACACTGTACCATAGGAAAAGAGGTGGGGATCATGCGGTTGGAAACGTTAAAGGCGCATTGCTTCTATTTATACAGCGCCTTACATATCCCGATATATATCATTGAGGACAGGGGCGGAAACGACGCGGCCCGCCATGTCATAATCGAGGCGTTTCCGGAGCAGGAAGCGTGCTGCCATCCTTTGGAAATCCTAAAGCGGATTCATTTTCCGGACGAAAGGAACGTGTTGTTTCTTACCTCGTCCTTCTCGGCAGGATTTGGCATCATCCGTATCGTGGATTCTAAGTATACGCTGATCGTGGGTCCGCAGTTCGCCGTGCCGTTTTCGAATCCGGTCTATCTGGAAATCAGTAAAAAATATTCTTTTGACGCGGAGCAGAAAGGATTGATATATGCTTTTTTTAACGGGATTCCGGTGGCTTCTTCCTTGGCCTTGAAGCAAACGCTGAGAATGATGCATCATTTTTTGAATCCGGGACTTGACGAAGAGATTGTCGACGTGTTTGACGAGGAAGAGACCGACAAGCTGAGAAAGAACCTGTACGGCGAATATTATGAGATGCAGGAAGGCGGCTACCACAACAATTCAGTGGCGGTGGAACGGGAGGTTTGCAAAATCGTCGAGCAGGGAGATGTCGCGGCATTTACCAAGTTCGTGCGAAACGTCCCCTATCTGTCGGCCGGGATTACGTCTTCGTCACCCCTACGGCAAAAGAAGAATCTTGCCATCATTTCCATCGCGGTACTTACCAGGGCGGCGATACGGGGCGGGATGGATGAAAACGCGGCACTTTTATTGTCAGATAATTATATCCGCCACGTGGAAAATAGTTTTACGGACAAACAAATAGACAGCATCCAGATTGATATGTTCTCACGGTATGTGCATGTGGTTTCTGACATCCGCGCGGAAAAGGAAGCGAGCCACACGATGGAAACGGTGGTTCAATATGTGCGCGAGCATGTGAACCAGCCGGTGACGGTGCAGTTGGCGGCGGCTCGGTTTGGATTTAATCCGGATTATCTGTCCCACAAATTTAAAAGCGGGATGGGGATTGGATTAAAGCAATTTATCAAAAGGACGAAGCTGGAGGAGGCCGCGCGGCTATTGCAGTATACGAACCAAAATATTCTGGAAATCAGCAATTATCTTTGCTTTTCCAGCCAGAGCAATTTTCAAAATGCGTTTAAGCAGCAGTATCATCTTACGCCGAAGCAATATCGGGAGATGACAAGGCGGGACATACAGGAAATCGGGGAACTCAAGGGAATCAAGGGGGCAGGGCCGTTAGGGGGCGGCAATGGTTCACCGGGTGGAAATGGAGGATGTCATGGAACAGGCGACGAACAAGAATAAGGTTTACGTGGTGGGGCACAAAAACCCGGATACGGACTCGGTCTGTTCGGCCATCGTGTACGCGAGCCTGAAAAGCAAACTGACGGGGCGGACGCACGCGGCGAGGCGGGCAGGACAGTTAAACGAAGAGACGCAGTACGTGTTGGAACATTTCGGCGTGAAGGCACCGCCGCTGTTATTGGATTTGCGCGTACAAGTAAAGGACGTGGATTTGCGTAAGACACAAGGGCTGAAAGGGTCGGAGTCGATTAAGACGGCGTGGTCGATCATGCATGAGCAAAATTTAAAGGCACTGCCCGTGACCAGGGGGGATAAGCTCGAGGGCATGATTACGGTCGGAGACATCGCGACCTCTTACATGGACGTGTATGACAGCGACATCTTGTCGAGGGCGCGCACCCAGTACCGCAATATTGCCTCCACGATAGAAGGCGAGGTGATCGTGGGAAACGAGCATGGGTATCTTTTGAGCGGCAAGGTGGCCATCGTGGCATCGAGTCGTCCGCTGATGTCGGAGTTTATCGAGCAGGACGACCTGGTCATTTTGGGCGACCGCGTGGAGGCGCAGCAGCTGGCGGTGGACTTGAACGTAAGCTGCATGGTGGTCTGCGGAAACGCCCCGATATCCGGGGAGATTCTGGAGCAGGCGAAGGAAAAGGAAATCGTCGTTATCAAGTCCCCGCGCGATACCTTTACCGTGGCGAGGCTCATCAACCAAAGCATTCCCGTCCGTCACTTTATGACGAAGGAGGGGATTATCTCCTTCAAAATGAAGGATTATGTGGACGATGTCAAAGAGGTGATGGCGCGCAAGAAATTCCGTGACTTCCCGGTGCTGGACAACAAGGGCAATTTCCTTGGCTTCTTGACGCGCAGGCGTTTACTTAACAGCCACAGAAAGCAAGTAATCCTGGTCGACCACAACGAGAAGAACCAGGCCGTCGACGGGATTGAGCAGGCGGACGTGCTGGAAATCATCGACCATCACCGCCTAAGCAGCATTGAGACGATGGGGCCGGTATTTTTCCGCAACCAGCCCCTGGGGTGTACGGCCACCATTATGTATCAGATGTATGGAGAGCGGGGGGTGGAGATTCCCAAAAAGATTGCGGGACTTTTGTGCGCTGCCATTATCTCCGATACTCTGATGTTCCGTTCCCCCACCTGTACGGCCGTGGATCAGGCGGCTGCGGAGGCCTTGGCCCAGATCGCGGAGATCGAGATTGAGGAGCTGGCCATTGATATGTTTTCCGCAGGCAGCAACCTGGGCTCCCGGACGGCGGAGGAGGTATTCTATCAGGATTTCAAGCGCTTTACCGTGGGCGGCACCAGCTTTGCCGTGGGACAGATTAACTCCATGAACAGCATTGAACTGGAGGAAATCCGGGAGAAGCTTGAGCCCTATATGCCGGTGGCCTTTAAGGAGATCGGCGTAAATATGATATTCTTTATGCTTACCAATATTGTGAAGGAGACCACGGAGCTTTTGTGCTATGGTCCTAACTCCAATACC
>CATLEQ010000376.1 GCA_949915905.1 uncultured Lachnospiraceae bacterium
GCCACGTTCTCATAGTGGGTTCGACCAAATTCCAAAATGGAATACGTCTTTCCAACTTGCCTTGCCCCTTGCAAAATAAGCGGCTTGCGATGTTCGTTCTCTCTCCATGTTTCTAGAAAGTCCATAATTTTTCTATACATAGGTCCGTCCTCTGCATACAAGTGTTATGCATAGTATAGCAATTATTCATGTAAATATCAATGAAAATTTATGAGAAAACAACATCAAAATGCATGAAACGTCAATTTTCATCAATTAGCTTTTCGAATCCAAGTATGCCGGAGAAATTTACGGCGAAGACATCCTCCACTTCCGGCAGCATCAGAGTGGTGACATCGTCAAATTCCGCCGTGTGGAATTCAATTTCGGCGCACATGTAGGCGGCACCGTTGTCGCGGATGTCCGTGTATAGGAAGGTGATGACCGGATGTTCGTTTTCGTCCATATAGGCTACGGGGCAAATTGCCAGCGTGTCGTTGTCATAGGAGGTGATTTCGTCCGTTTCATAGACAAGGCCACGTTCTTCAAGCTGTTTGACGTAATCCTGCTTTAGCTCCTCATTGGCGGCGGTCGCGCCGTTTGCCTCTGTCATGTGCAGGCGGATACTGATGCCGTGCGCCTTGCCCTGCAGTGAGTCCGTGCGTTCCTGCACGTAGTTTTCCTCGTATGGGACATAGCCGTCCCGTACCATGTCGGGG
Source organism: uncultured Lachnospiraceae bacterium (assembly GCA_949915905.1). Lineage (GTDB taxonomy): Bacteria > Bacillota > Clostridia > Lachnospirales > Lachnospiraceae > Schaedlerella. The sequence goes on from CATLEQ010000376.1 coordinate 699, forward strand.
CGGAACAAATCCTGGTAGTAGCCCAGTGCCATGTATTCGTACTCCGGGGCTTTCCCATACATACTTTGCAAGCTTGCCAGGATGGAGTCCTCGGTGGCATCCTCATTTCCCGCTGCAGTGGAGTCATCTGACTTGTTGGCGGCATTCTCCTTGTCGGTGTCATCGGAGTCATCGGACTGCGTGCTGGACGGGGTGCTTCCCGCTGGGGAAGGTGCCTTGCCGACTTTGTTCGTGCAGGCCGTCATGGATAAAATCAGGCCGAGTGTCAATATGGATAGCAATAATCTTTTCATAACCAAAACTCTCCTTCGTTGTTTTTGGGGTTCCATACAAACCATAACATAGAAGCATGTGGCGTGCAAGACAAAATTACAATAATTAATCTTATTTTGAAATACATTTGGTAAAAAATGTGTTATGATAAAAAAGGTGCACGGATGTAAGTGAAAAGTTTACAAAGTCTAAAAAGGATAGTCAGAAGGGAGAATGTCATGAAACAATTTGAAAATTGCCGGAACCCGGTTTTGCCGCCGTCGATTTGCATTGCCGACGGGGAGGCGCACGTGTTTTCGGACGTCTTGTACGTGTTTGGAAGTTGGGATCAGTATGCGGATGATTATTGTAGCGAGGAGTACTGTGTCGTGTCCACGAAGGACATGAAGAATTGGACGGTTAGCGACAAGTCGCTTGACGGACGGGAGATTCCATGGCTTACGGAGGGAAAAAAGAACTATTATGTTACGGATATGAACCCTCGCGATCCGGCACCGTTTTTTAAGAACATGGTGGAGGAGATTCAGAAAAAAATGTCGGGTGGTGCGGGGATTTCGCTCGATTCGATTCCGAAGGAGGAACTTCCGGAGTCGATTGATTTTGGGCAATACGTGAAAAATCCACATTTGTTGTATGCACCGGATTGTATTTACAAGGATGGGAAATATTATCTCTATTTTTGCACGAGCGCGAATCTGGAAGGGGTCGCCGTTTCGGACAGGCCCGAAGGGCCTTATAAAGATCCTATGCAGCTTCCGTGCGCGGGAATCGACCCGGCCGTCTTTATTGACGATGATGGGAAGGCTTACTATTATTGGGGGCAATTTCGCGCGTCGGGCGTGGAGCTGAACCCGGACATGGTTTCCTTTGACGAGGAAAATGTCGTCCGCAGGATTGTGACGGAAGAGGAACATGGTTTCCACGAGGGGAGCTCCATGCGCAAGCGCGATGGCATCTATTATTACGTTTATCCGTGTGTTTACCGTGACAATAAGCCGACGTGTCTGGCCTATGCCACGTCCGAGAGTCCGCTCGGGCCGTTTACCTATCGGGGCATCATTATCGACAATGCGAAATGTGACCCGCAGTCGTGGAACATTCATGGGAGCATCGAGTGTTTTGAAGGACAGTGGTATGTGTTTTACCATCGGTCGTCGAAGAATGGCAAGACGTCACGGCGATTGTGCGTGGAGCCGATTTATTTCAACGAGGACGGTACGATTGACGAGGTGAAGATGACCTCGATTGGTGCGGGCGAGCCGTTTGCAATGAGTGAGCGGATAGAAGGTTGGCGCGCGTGCGAAGTGGCCGGTGGGGCATACGTCAGTGATTATGACCTCGTGATGAAGGACGGAAGCTCGGCCGTCATCCGTTATGTGAAAATAGACGCGCCCGTCAGGGAAGTACGGGTAGAAAAGGATGGGGAGGGAACGGTCGAAGTGCGAATCGCGGGATGGGACTGGCGGGAGGCCGAAAACGGCGTTGCCGAGGTCGAGCTGCGATGCATGGGGGACGCGGTGGTACATACCGTTACGATTGAAAAATGAAAAGAGGCGGCGTGATTTTGGATTTCACGCCGCCAAGAATCCGGTTATCAAAGTTTTTGGCGATAAACGGTCGGTGTCATCCCGGTCATCTTATGGAAAATGGAGGTGAAATGGCTGGGGGAGGAAAACTGCAGCTTTTCACTGATTTCCAAAATGCTGATATGCGGGTCGGCCAGAAGGACATATGCATAGCCGATTCGTTTTTCCAAAATGTATTGGTTGATGCCGGTCTTATGTTCCTCTTTGAAACGCCGGGTCAGGTAGTATTTGGTATAGCCAAGTTCCTGGGCGAGCGCGTCCAAGTCGATTTTTTCCGTCAAATGAGTGTCAATATAATCCATGCATTTCCGAACAAGGGCGTTGTTAATCGGGTTTTGTTTGGCCTCGTGAACCCGGTGGACAAAGTCGTCACGCATGGCCGCGCCGATTTGCTGGATTTCCGGAATGGTGGAGGCGGCCTCAATGGCCTGGATGTAGTGGTCGCTGCACGCATAGGCGTTTTCCGGCGAGTAGCCGCCGCGGATGGCGGCACGGGTGACAAGAGCCGTATAGACAATCATCTCGTCCTGCGTTTGACGAAGCGGGTTGCCGGGGCACATGGAGCCGCACTGCACAAGGCCGTTGGGAGCAGGAGCGGGGTTTAAATCTCCCTCTTCAATCGTTTTTAACATGAGGCATTCAAATTGATAAGAATTATGGCGTAAAATGTCATTTGGCTGTTCGGGGATGGTGCGTTCTTCCGATGGAAGCTGGTAACCGACATCCGATATCGTAATAACATTCCCCGTCAGGGCATGATAGAACTGACATGCATAATGGCTGAAAAAAAGCGGAGGGATGACGGGAATATGGTTTAACAAATTCACCATGAAACGTTTTGCCCGTACGGACATATTTAAAGTATCCATTCTTGTCTTGATAAAATCCTCCGAAGTGTGGGAGGCGCAGACCGGGCCGAGCAAATAGATGGAATCCAACGCATTGTCCATATAAAAAGGAACCGCGAGCCACAAAAAGGATAAATCATCATAAAGAGAAAGCGGCTTGTCATTTTTCATCGCATACTCTTTCAGGTAATTTGGACCGGAACTGAGCATGAAGATGTTTTTCAAATGATCTCCCATGGGACAGTTGTGGGATAATAACTCCATGTCAGGAGAAAAATGCCAGGTATAAAGGGAATCTGTTTCCAGAAACAAATCCTTGATGTAGTCTAGTTTTTCGTTTTGTGTCATGACGAGCCCTTT
>CATLEQ010000377.1 GCA_949915905.1 uncultured Lachnospiraceae bacterium
CGAATTTATATTACTGGGGTTTACGCATCATATGGAAATTTTGTCAAAAACAAAAGATGTTTCTGAGCGTTTGTTTTATATTCATGAATGTGCGGTCAGGGCCTGGGATAAGTATACTTTAAGAGAATACATTAAGTCAGGACTGTACCATAAACAAGGAAATCTGCCGAATAATTTTTCTGATGTGCTTAGTGGTACGCAGTTTGCCGTTAAGGCAACAAAAGCGTTCAAGGATAATTATTTGTTGGATTTCATCAATACGGAAAATCTTGGCGAAGCAAGTGAGGACATTGACGAGCGAGTAATTGAGAATCAGATTGTAAACAATATTAAAGAATTTATTGTAAGGTTTGGAACAGACTTTATCTTTATGGGAAATCAATATAGAATTGAAGTGGCGGGCGAAGAAATGTTCATTGACCTTTTATTTTTTAATCGAGAATTGAATTGTATGGTTGCGGTGGAACTAAAAACAGGAAAATTCAAACCATCATATTTAGGACAATTAAATACTTATCTGACAATCTTAGCTGATAAAGTCAGGAAGGAGCATGAGAATCCTTCGGTGGGATTAATATTGTGCAAGGATATGAACAAGGCGTTTGTAGATTATGTAATAAGGGATTATGAGAAGCCGCTGGGAGTTGCAACTTATAAAACGTATAAAGATATGTCTGATGAAATGAAAAAGGCTTTGCCAGATGTAGATGATTTGAGAAAATTGTTGGTTAGTGAAGAATGGGAATAGAGGAAGAACCTTTCTCGTGTTTTTTCATATACTGAAAAGAATAATAAAACAGTTCTGATTTTAGGAGGAAAAGAGGAGAATATGAAGAAACGCGTGTTTCCAGTAGTTTTGGCACTTACATTGCTTGTAACTGCATTGACGGCATGCACGTCTGATGCGGGGGATGCAAAAGATTCGGGCGCGGACGGCAATCAGACGAAAAATGAGCAGACGAAGGCGAACCAGGCGGATGACGGGCGGTCGGAGCCGCAGAAGGAAGAGTCGGTCAAGATTGTGTTGAACGAGGTGGCGCACTCCATCTTTTATGCCCCGATGTACGTGGCGATTGAGGAAGGATATTTTGCGGAGGAAGGCCTGGACGTGGAGTTGGTGACCGGATTTGGCGCGGATAAGACGATGACCGCCGTGCTCTCCGGGGAAGCGGACATCGGCTTCATGGGGGCGGAGGCCTCGATTTACACATACAACGAAGGAGCCAATGACTACGTCGTCAACTTTGCGCAGCTAACGCAACGGGCGGGCAATTTCCTCGTGGCAAGGGAGGAAATGCCGGACTTTACGTGGGACGATTTGCGCGGAAAGACCGTGTTAGGGGGACGTAAAGGCGGTATGCCGGAGATGGTGTTTGAGTACATTCTTAAGCAACAAGGAATCGACCCGCAGTCCTACCTGACCATCAACCAGAACATTGATTTTGGTTCTACGGCGGCGGCTTTTGCCGAGCAAGGGGCGGAGGCGGATTTCACGGTAGAGTTCGAGCCTGGCGCGACGACCCTGGAGGAGGAAGGAAAGGGCTACGTCGTGGCATCGCTGGGAGAGGACAGCGGTTATGTTCCCTACACTTCATTTTCTGCCAAGAAGAGTTACCTTGACGAGCACCCGGAGGAGATTCAAAAGTTTGTCAATGCCCTGCAAAAAGGAATGGACTTCGTGCAGAGCCACACGCCGGAGGAGATTGCCGAGGTGATAAAGCCACAATTCCCGGAGACGGCGGATACTACGTTGACCACGATCGTGACCCGCTATTATGAGCAGGATACGTGGAAGGAAGACCTCGTGTTCGAAGAAGAAAGCTTTGATTTGCTGCAAGATATTCTGGAAAGCGCGGGAGAATTGGAAAAACGGGCAGATTATGGGGACTTGGTGACCACGGAATTTGCCGAGACAGCGGTTAAGTAGGAAGAATTCGTAAAAAATCGGGCGGACGCGTATTCTTAGCGTGTCCGCCCTTGGAGGTCTATATGAAGAAAACTAGATTGTATCTTCCCTCTTGATGTATCCAGGAGCATCCGGCTTGCCGATAATCTCCTTTACGTGGGTGATCTTCGCGTATTTGTCCACGACCTGGTATTCTACGCGCACGTCCTCTCCAATGATGGCACCCGGCAGGATGACGCTGTTTTTGACAACGGCTCCCTTCTTGATGACACAACCACGTCCAATGATGGAGTTCTCCACGGAACCCTCAATTGTACATCCGTTGGACACGATGGACATCTTCGTGTTCGCACCCTCAAAATAATGAGTCGGACAAGAATCGTTGGTGCGTGTATAAATCGGCCACTCCTCGTCAAACAGTGTGCTTCTGGTCTTTGAGTCAATCAAGGAAAGGTTGGCATCGTAGTAACTCTTGAAGTCCGTGATGGATGCGAAATAACCACGGTGTGCAACTCCACGGATATCCAGTTCGTCACATTGCATGTTGACAATCTGCGGCAACGTGTACATGGAAGAGGTCTTTTGTGCCTTTTCAATCAGCTCGATAAAAAGCTCCTTCTTCATCACATAGGTATCCATAAAGATGTTTTTGTTCTTTGCGGTTCCACGGTTACGTTCGATGGAGAGGACACCCTTCTGCTTGTTCAAATTCAAGGTGTCACAAGCAAGGTAGCAATCCCGTGCATTGTCAACGGAATGGTATACCAAGGTGATGTCCGCTTCGGATTCTACATGCATTTGTAACAATTCGCTGTAGTCCATCGTATAAACCATGTAGCTCGGCGCGATAATCACGTATGGCTGGTGCGCACGTTCGATATACTGCAGGTTGTTTACATAGGCGGCGATGTCCGTGTCATAAATCGGATTCGCGATATTCGTCTCGGAGAACAGCATGTGCAGGTCCCCGCGCTTGGAGTTGATGTTGTAGTGACGGCCGGTTCCCACATGCTCCACAAGCGAACGAGGCTGCTTGTTCGCGTAAATCTGAATATATTCGATACCGCTGTTGCTCATGTTCGAAAGCGGGAAATCGATGACGCGGTATCTCCCGAGGAAGGAGAACGCGCCAATCGGACGATAATCCTGCAATCCCTCCACATGAATATGACTTCTGGAAAAACTCACGATTCCTAATGCTCTGTTCATATTATTCTACCCCCTTCACGCGTTTTGCGACAAGTTCGATGTTTTCGCTGTCAGCACTGCCGACAACGGCCTCTTTGCCAATCTTGACTCCGTCGGCAACCAGTGCGCGGGTAACGACGGCCCCTTCTTCGACGACTGCTCCCGGCATCAGCACGCTGTCGATAATCTTCGCGCCCGTGCCGACCTTTGCGCCGGTAAACAATACGGAATTCTTCACTTCGCCGTCAATCTCACAGCCCTGCGTGATAAAGGCACGGTTGATATTGGCATTTGGCCCGATGATATGTGGCAATGTCGTAATGTCTTCCGTATAAATCTTCCATGTCGGGTCGTTCAAGTCCAGCTCGTTGTTGGAATCCAGAAGGTCCATGTTCGCCTCCCAGAGGGAATCGATGGTTCCCACGTCCTTCCAGTAGCCTTTGAACTTGTATGCGAACAAACGCTTGCCGGAGTTTAACATCGTCGGGATGATGTCCTTTCCGAAGTCATGGTGGGAATCCGGATCCTTCATGTCGGCTACCAAAAGTTTGCGCAATACCTTCCAGCTGAAAATGTAGATGCCCATGGAAGCCAGGTTGCTCTTCGGCTGCGGCGGCTTTTCCTCGAATTCGTTGATGCGTAAGTCTTCGTCGGTGTTCATGATG
>CATLEQ010000378.1 GCA_949915905.1 uncultured Lachnospiraceae bacterium
CCTTTCCTTTTCCCTTCCGCTTCGGGGTGGCCGCGTGCGGCGAAACCGCCTTCGGGGAAGTCATTTTCAAGTCGTCCGATTTTGAAGACTCGTTCTTTGCCGAAGCGGGCTTTGAAGCCGCTACCTTCGCGGCGGCTTCCTTTGGAACGTTCCCTTTTTTGGACGCGCCCTTCGCGGCGGTTTCCTTTGAAACGTTCCCTTTTTCGGGCGCGCCCTTCGTGGAAGCTTTCTTGGAAACCGCTGGCTTTTCTGCCGCTTCCTTCACAACTTTCCCCTGCGGTTTTTTCACTTTCTTCGGCGGAGCTTTTTTCGATACGTTTTTTTGCTCCCCGCCCTGCTCCGCTTTATGAGAGCCATTATCCTTCCCGGTATTTTTATTTTCCTCCTCAGTTTCATCGTCCAGATAAATGATATCCGGTTCTGGAACCTTCTTATTGCTCATTTTCCTTCTCCCTATCCATGAAATTCATGCTGATTCGATAATACCATGTATTTTTTGTAATGTACAGAAAAATATCCCAATTAAAGAAAAATTAAGGATGTATAACGATTTTATGCGGTTTTCAAGTGCTTTTGTCGTAAACTTGTTGTAAATGATAACCTTGTTGTTGTTTTTTTTTGTTCCACATGTTATTCTAAAAAACACGGTAACATGTGATAAAGATGAAAATAGACAAAGAAAACTCATATAATAAAAATGAAGGGAGGTTTTGCTTATGTCAACTTTAGAAAAGGCAATAAATTTATTACATGAAATGCCAGAACGGGAATTGGAAAATGTCTATATGTATATGCGCTTTATCATTTCACGGATAGATGATGATAAAGATTCTCTAGAAAAAAGCATGAGCGGATTAGAGGTATTGCGCTCCTTTGCTGGAGTCTTACCAGAAGACTTTGACTATGAAAAAGAATTGGAGGAGGCGAGGGATGAAAAATATGGTCGTTTTAATTGATACCAATATCATCTTAGATGTTTTGCAAAAACGAGAGCCCTTTTATAAGGCCTCTGATGCCGTGCTGATGCATTGCGCCACTAAAAAAGCTAAGGGATATATTGCATTACACTCTGTGTCTAATATTTTCTTCATTTTAAGAAGACACTGCACTGCAGACGAGCGTAGAAAATTACTTATTGGAATATTAGATATTCTGCAAGTGGCCAATGCAGATCGTAAAAGTGTCAGGAGAGCTTTACGTAGAAATGACTTTACAGATTTCGAGGATTGTTTGCAAGATGAATGTGCAAAGCAAATTAATGCCGACTACATTATTACAAGAAACACAAATGATTTTTCCACATCCGAAATATCGGCCATCACTCCAACCGATTTTCTCAAACTTCTAAAAGAAACTTGAACTTTTACATTGCATGTTCCGCTTTCTTCTTTGACAATAAAACAAATCAATTTAGAGTGTATTTTAAAATGAGTTAAAATATCTTTTGACATTCTACTTTTAACAGAACAAGGAGGATGATTTTTTATGAGTGGTTCCAGTTTTGGAAAGATTTTTCAGATAACGACCTGGGGGGAGTCCCACGGACCGGCAATCGGAGTCACGATCGACGGGTGTCCTGCGGGCATCTCCCTTTCAGAGGAGGATATTCAAGCCTTTTTAGACCGCAGACAGCCCGGGCAAAGTAAGTTTACGACCCAGCGCAAGGAAAGCGACCAGGTCGAGATTTTATCCGGCACATTCGAGGGGAAAACAACCGGCACGCCCATCTCCCTATTGGTGCGAAATATGGATCAGCGTTCCCGGGATTATGGAAATATTGCCGAGGTATTCCGCCCCGGCCATGCCGATTACACCTACACGCGAAAATACGGGTTCCGGGATTACCGCGGCGGCGGACGCTCGTCCGGACGCGAGACGATTGGCCGGGTGGCCGCCGGAGCCGTCGCATCTTTGATTTTAAAGCGTCTGGATATCCGTGTCATGGCCTTTGCCAAATCCATAGGCCCCGTCACGGTGGATGAAAGTGATTACCACTTCGACGAGATTTCCCAAAACCGCCTTTTTATGCCGAACAATGCCTTGGCACAGAAAGCGGAAGAATATTTGACACAGATGATGGCCGAGAAGGATTCCTCCGGCGGCATCATCGAATGCATCGTAAGCGGGATGCCCGTCGGCATCGGCGAACCCGTCTTCGACAAGTTAGATGCCGTCCTGGGACAAGCTTTATTTTCCGTTGGCGCGGTAAAGGGCGTGGAATTTGGAAACGGAATGTCGGCCGCCGCAAGCAACGGCAGCACGAACAACGATTCCTTTTATGTGGAAAACGGACAAGTACAAAAAATGACAAATCACGCCGGCGGCATCCTTGGCGGCATGAGCGACGGCTCCGACATCGTGTTACGCGCCGCCTTCAAACCCACCCCGTCCATCGCCCAGACACAACAAACCGTAAATGTGCATGGCGAAAACACGGAGCTTGTCATCCATGGCCGCCATGACCCGATTATCGTTCCCAGGGCCGTCGTGGTCGTAGAGTCCATGGTTGCCGTCACGCTGGTGGACATGCTCTTCCAGAACATGAGCAACCGGATGGATAAGATTTGCGAGTTCTATAAAACTAAATGAAGGCGTAACTTAAATGCCTTTAACGACTTACTTAGAGGCGGTTTTGGCGTAATACCCTAAAGAACACTTATAAAGCAAATCCCCTTTATCGTGCAAAGGACATCTTAAGCATAATGTCCCTTGCACGATATAATCACGACGACATCTTTTTCAACAGCGTAAACAATTCTATTTGATTCATCAATACGCCGACTCCAAAAGCCACTTAGGTTATTCTTATACCTTGAATAAAGTCGAATTGGGGCTTTTTAAATGGAGCTATAAAATAGCGTGGTTTTATTCTTTCTTCTGTGTCAAGAAAATCCTGATGATTGCACCAATAAGGATAATCGGTGCCACTCTGACAAACAGCCATTCAAATGAGTGAAATGCTACTCCGAGAACAGTGGTTTCAGGATCACTGTAATCCCACCCCAAGTAAGGACTTTCTAATGTCAAAAGAACTGCAAAAATTGTTACTATGACTACGCACGACGCGATAAGAAGCCAATGTAGAATCCTTTTCCTTATGGTTTTCCTCTGTGCAAGTTGCAAGTTTATCACCTCCAGCTTTGCGGAAATCGCCTTTAAGTCATCAACTTCCGACTCAATGACGTTTTCTCCAAGCAAAGTACTCACGGGTGTTTCAAGTACTTCCGATATGGAAATCAACATATCAGAATCGGGAACTGACAATCCTTGCTCCCATTTAGAAATTGTTGCCACTATTATAGGCAAAATTGCCCGTTGCCACAAGCAACGCAAATTAACATTGTCCCCGATTTGTCACCTTAAAATGGGGTTGCCAGGAAATGATATTCCCTAACAACCCCTTGTTTAATAAACTTCAAATGGCAGCTTCTCAATCCGCCTTCAATTCTTTCCAATAATCATTCAGCAAATCCGTCGTCTCCTGGTCTAATTGCTTTAATACCTCGCAGTCCTCAAGCACTTCCTCCGGCGGTATCAACGCCCCGTTTGACTTCTCCTCCTCGGACATGTTCTCCACCACGGCGTCATTTACCGTGGAGTAATAAATATATTCATAATTCATCTGCGCGACATCTTCCCGGCAGAGGAAATCCAAAAACTTCTGCGCGGCCTCCATGTTGTCACAATGCTTCGTGACGCCCCATGCGTCAATCCAGAGGTTCGAACCCTCCTTCGGCACGGCATATAAAAGCTTCT
>CATLEQ010000379.1 GCA_949915905.1 uncultured Lachnospiraceae bacterium
GGGATTATTCCGGCTCTTCGGCGGTTCCGCCGAGGGCGTGTCCTATGCCATCATCATCAGTAACCTTCTGGTTCCATTGATTGAAAAGGTTACTCTTCCAAAACCTTTTGGTAAAGGAGGAGAAAAATAATGAATAAGATTATAAAAAATGCTTTGATTTTGACGGCGATTACCGTGATTTCCGGAAGTCTCTTGGGACTCGTGTACGAGATTACGAAAGAGCCGATTGCACAAGCGCAGGAAAATGCAAAGCAGGCCGCGTACAAAGCGGTGCTTGCGGAGGCGGACTCGTTTGAGGACATGGACGTGGAGGAAGAAAAGGCGTTCGAATCGCTCGTGGCCGCCGGATATGACGCGGATTCTATCACGGGCGTTGCCGTGGCCAGGGACACAAGCGGCAATACGATTGGCTATGTCATCACCGCGACTTCACATGAAGGGTACGGCGGCGACATCGAGATTTCGGTAGGGATTTTAAACGACGGAACGGTAAAGGGCATCGAAATGCTCTCCATCGGCGAGACGGCGGGACTTGGCATGAAGGCCAAGGAGCCGGAGTTTAAAAACCAGTTTCAGGATAAACAAGTGAACGTGTTTTTCTATACCAAGAGCGGTGAGAGCGGGGATGATAAGATTGACGCCCTAAGCGGCGCGACGATTACCACGAACGCCGTGACGAACGGGGTGAATTCGGCACTTGTGTATTTCCGCGACGTGTTAGGAGGTGGCAGTGGTGAATAAATATACGGAACGGCTGTATAACGGCCTTATAAAAGAAAATCCCACCTTCGTCTTGATGCTGGGCATGTGTCCGACATTGGCGGTCACGACTTCCGCCATCAACGGTGTCGGCATGGGATTGTCCACGACGGTGGTGCTGGTATTATCCAACATGTTGATTTCCATGCTGCGGAAAATTATTCCAAATTCCGTGCGTGTGCCGGCGTTTATCGTTATCGTGGCGTCTTTCGTGACCATCGTGCAGTTTTTGATGGAGGGCTTCGTGCCGAGCCTGTATGACTCGCTTGGCATTTACATTCCGCTGATCGTCGTAAACTGTATCATCCTCGGCAGGGCGGAAAGCTATGCTTCGAAAAACCCGGTCGTTTTGTCCATCATGGACGGCATCGGCATGGGACTTGGCTTTACCGTCGGCCTGACCGCGATCGGCATCGTCAGGGAGTTAATCGGAGCCGGTCAGGCGTTTGGCGTACAAGTGCTGCCGGACGCTTACGAGCCGGTCACGATCTTTATCCTGGCTCCGGGCGCGTTCTTCGTGCTGGCCATGCTGACGGCCTTGCAAAATGTCTTTAAGAATCGGGCGCAGACGAAGAAAGCCGCGGCGACGGCGGTCGGATGCGAGAGCGGCACGGGCTGTGAGACGTGCAAGAGCCGCGAGACGTGCGGCGGCAAGATGGTATTTTCCGAGCTGGTAAGCGAAGCGAAAAACGGCACGGAAAACAAGGTGGCAAAAGATACAAACAACACGGAAAACGAGGCGAAAGGAGAGGAACCTAAATGAAAGAATTGTTATTGATCGCGGTAGGGTCCGCGCTGGTAAATAATGTCGTACTCAGTCAGTTCCTTGGCATTTGCCCGTTTTTGGGAGTTTCCAAAAACGTAAAGACGGCGGCCGGCATGGGCGGCGCCGTGGTGTTCGTCATCACGATTGCCTCCTTCGTGGCGAGCGTGATTTATAAATTCATCCTTGTCCCGACCGGATTTGAGTATTTGCAGACCATCGTATTCATCCTCGTCATCGCGGCGTTGGTGCAATTCGTAGAAATGTTTTTGAAAAAATCGATGCCGCCGCTTTACAATGCGCTGGGCGTGTATCTGCCGTTGATTACGACCAACTGCGCGGTGCTCGGCGTGGCCTTGACAAATGTTCAGAAGTCCTACAGCATTTTGGAGAGCGTGGTAAACGGTATCGCGGTCGCGGTCGGATTTTTGGTTGCCATCGTCTTGATGGCGGGCATCCGCGAGAAAACGGAGCACAATGACATTCCAAAGGCATTTCAGGGAACCCCTATCGTGCTTGTGACGGCCGGACTGATGGCGATTGCATTTTTCGGATTTTCAGGGCTAATTTAGATAACGGGAGGAAAAGGATATGATAACAGGAATTATTATAGCGGCAGTGATTGTCGGCGGAGTCGGACTGTTCATTGGTATTTTCCTCGGCTTCTCGGGAAAGGCGTTCGCCGTGGAAGTGGATGAGCGGGAAGAGGCGATTCTGGAGGTTTTGCCTGGCAATAACTGCGGCGGCTGCGGATATGCCGGATGTTCCGGATTGGCTGCGGCAATCGTGGCGGGAGAGGCGGAAGTCGGTGCCTGTCCGGTCGGAGGCGCGCCGGTGGCATCCAAAATCGGTGCCATCATGGGGCAGGATGCCGGTGAGCAGGAGCGCATGGTCGCTTTCGTAAAATGTGCCGGGACTTGTGAGAAAGCGCAAAATGAGTATGATTATTACGGAATCAAGGATTGCGGCATGGTGAACATGATGCAGGACGGCGGGCCGAAGGGCTGCGATTACGGCTGTCTGGGATACGGCAACTGTGTCAAGGCCTGCCCGTTTGACGCCATTCACATCGTGGAGGGAATTGCCGTCGTCGACAAAGAGAAGTGCAAGGCGTGCGGAAAATGTATCGCCGTTTGTCCAAAGAAGCTGATCGAGCTGCTTCCTTACAAGCAAAAGACATTTGTGCAGTGCAGCTCCCATGACAAGGGCAAATCCTTGATGGACGTCTGCCTGGTGGGATGTATTGGTTGCCGCATGTGTGTGAAGAATTGTGAGGCAGGGGCGATTACGGTGAACGACTTCCTGGCGCATATCGATCCGTCAAAGTGTACGAATTGCGGCGTGTGTGCCGATAAGTGCCCGCGTAAGATTATTACGCCAAGAAAGATACCGGTATCGTGAAACTATCAATCGAGTAGGGGAGATTTTGCCCCTACTCGATTGGGATTTTCATCAATTCCTTGTTCCGGCGTAGTGAAGTTCGTAATCTTTCGTGATGAAGATTGCTTCCACGTTTTCCAGCGATTCAATGAATTTTGTCCCTTCTTCGAGTCCCAGTGCAAAGCAGCAGGTACTTAGCGCGTCCCCTTGCGTGGAGCTGTCGGAAATGATGGTGACCTGCAGCAAGTCATTCTCAAAGGGCATTCCATTCTCCGGATTTAGGATATGGTGATAAATCGTTCCGTCTTTTTCAAAATAACGTTGGTCAATGCCGGAGGAGACGATGGAACAATCGCGAGCCTCGACGACGGTAATGGTTTGTCCGTTTTCGTCAAATGGCCGTTGGATGCCGATGCGATAGGCACTTCCGTCATATTTCTCGCCAATCAGCAGGACGTTCCCCCCCAGGTTGATATATCCGTGTTCCACGCCCTCGCCGAGCAAATATTCTTTCAGTTTGTCCGCAATATATCCTTTTGCGATGCCGCCGAGGTCAATCTCCATGCCGGGAGTAAGCAATGTGACTTTGTTTCCGTCAAGCAGGACGTCTTGATAATTGACGAGGGAGCAAGCCGCGGCCAATTCTGTTTCTGACGGGACAATAGGATTTTCCGTATCGTGAAAATCCCATAAGTCACTTACCGGGGCAATCGTAATGTCAAATTTCCCACCGGAGCGTTCGCTATAATACAAGCCCTGCGCCAGCAGCGCGGCCGTTTCGTCGGACACCTCGACGGCGGTCTGATTTGTCTCATTAATCTGCGAAATTTCGCTGGTGGGAATTTCTTTG
>CATLEQ010000380.1 GCA_949915905.1 uncultured Lachnospiraceae bacterium
AGGTACGGTTGTGAAGGATTTATCTTTTGGCGAACAAGTGAAGATTATTCTGAAAAGAAAAGGCATGACCATCAAAGAACTGGCGGAGACCATTGAGGAACGTACCGGCAAGGTGATGTCCAGGCAGAACTTGACGCAGCGTCTTAACAGGGACAATTTTCAGGAGCAGGACATGCGGCTGATCGCGGCCATTCTGGAGTGTCCGTTTTATCTGAGTCTGTTCCCGATGGAGATGATGGAGGATACACAGATTATTTCGGCACAGGACGTGATTTCTCGATATGCGGACAAGGCAGCCCGCAAGCGGGGCCAAGATACGGCCGTGGTGGAGACGGTGAAATCCAAGTTGGGAAGGACGACGGGAAAGCAGGCATATTCCTCGGGTCAGGTCACGGGGGATGACAAGCTGGCGGCGGCAGAGGACTTGCAACTGTCAGATTCAGAAAAGGCGGATGTCGCCAAGGCGTTGGAGATTATGGAAGGAGAATCCGAGACGGTATCGGGCGAAAGAGAACTGACGATTGGCGAAGTGTATGGCATGTATGAGAGATTGGATGAGATGGCGACTCCGTTCGGGGAGGAGTATTTGAAAGAGTCGAAGGAGACGTTTCGGAAGCTGACGAGAGGCACGGGTGAGAAGCTGTCGGAGACCGCCCCGGTAAAGGTGCAGGGATCCCTTTCAAAGAACGAGGGAAATTTGGAACCTTCGCAGGTGCAAAAGGCGGACGAGAAAGAGGAAAAGCAGGAGAGCTTTCGCACGGGTACGGTGTTTTTGAGAAGGCCGGACGGGCAGGAAAAGACCCAGACCAGGCGTTTTGCCAGGGTTTCGGATGAAAACGACGGGGCGAAGCCGGAGCGGCGGCCGTTTTCCGCCACGGGGCAGATGAGAAACAGCGGAGTCATCAGACGGCCGAGAGAAACGGCATCCATGAACGTGAGAGATTTTGAGCCGGTCATTCCGTTTACCGACCAGGAAGAAGATCTGGAGTTAGGCGAACTGAATCCCTATACGGGACATGAATACCAGTCAAACAGCGTGCGGATGCATCCGACCCGGATTGGTTACGTGCAAGTGTATGAGCGCAGCGCGCATGGTTGGACGGACATGACGGAATGGGCGTTTTTGGGACATCAGGAGCGTTTGAAAGCAAAGCTTGGGAAAAATTATAAAGAACCGATCTATTTGGATTAGGGGTGATGGATTACATGGAATGGACCACTCTTTTGTCAACGAAGCGGAGCCGGGCGGGGAGAAATTTGTCCGGTAAGTCTTCGGATTTGCGCAGTGAATTTGAAAAGGATTATCATCGTATTATAGGAAGCGCGTCATTTCGCCGCTTGCAGGACAAGACGCAGGTGTTTCCGCTGGACCAAAGCGACTTTATCCGCACACGGCTGACCCATTCGTTGGAGGTGTCCTCGTTTGGAAAATCGCTCGGCCAGAACATTGGCGAGCACATTTTGACACATTGGCCGGATTCCGGCTTTACGCCGCAGATGAAAGAAGATATTTGTCATATTTTACAATGCGCGGGCTTGATTCATGACATCGGGAATCCCCCTTTTGGGCATTTTGGCGAGTCGGCCATTCGTGACTGGTTTCTTCGCAACCTGAAAGAACTCAAGTTTAAAGGCGAGTCGGTAGAAGGGCTTTTGACGGAGCAAATGAGGGAGGATTTTTATCATTTCGAAGGCAATGCGCAGGTATTGAGATTGGTGACGAAATTACATTATCTGGTGGACGAGCATGGAATGAACCTGACCTATGCCTTGTTAAATACGATTATCAAATATCCCGTTTCGTCTGTCGGAATTAATCCGG
Organism: uncultured Lachnospiraceae bacterium; assembly: GCA_949915905.1. Taxonomy (GTDB): domain Bacteria; phylum Bacillota; class Clostridia; order Lachnospirales; family Lachnospiraceae; genus Schaedlerella. The sequence goes on from CATLEQ010000380.1 coordinate 1,823, forward strand.
GCACGGGGAATATCAAAGACAAAAAGATGGGGTATTACTATGCCGACAAGGAGATTTTTGAGGCCGTCACGGCGGCGACGGGGGCGGGCAATTGCCGGCATCCGCTGACGTATATTTTGGAGGCGGCAGACGATTTGGCGTACAAGACGGCGGATATCGAGGATGCCTTTGTAAAGGGGTGCTTTTCGTTCCACGTGCTTGAGCAGGAGCTTGCGAGGCTGGGTGAGAACGGGGGAAGCGGCCGGTTTGATGCAGTTGGAAGGCTGCGTGACTTGTACCGGCGCGGGGTGGAAAAAGAGGTGAAGAACCCGGAGAGTTACGCGGTCAAGAACTGGATTGTACGTGTGCAGGCATTTTTGATTGGCTGTATCACGTCCGGTTTTACGTCCAATTATGAGGCCATCATGGATGGGACGTACCGGCATGACTTGTTCTATGGCACGGAAGGGGAGGCCCTGATGGCACTTTTGGGGGATGTCGCGTTTCGCTACGTGTTCTCCTCGGACTTGATTTACCGTCAGGAAGTGAGCGAGGCCGTGATATTGGATTTTCTCATGGACAAGCTTGTGCAGTCGGTGTTGTATTATGACACGGATCTCAAACAAAATGCATTGGACAAGCGAATCGTGTCCGTGATTTCGGATAACTACCGCATGGCGTATCGGACACAGGCGCAGGGAAAAAGTGAAGCGGAGAAACTATATCTCCGCCTCTTGTTAGTGACCGATTACGTGTGCGGAATGACGGACAGTTATGCAAAACGGTTGTATCAGGAACTTAGAGGGATTATCTAGTTCAAGGAGGAAGCGGGAACCTCGCAGCACCAGTAGCCGAAGGTGCCGTAATTATTTTGCTCTTCATTGGTAAGCTGCATCGTTCCATTATATTCATCCGTAAAACGGGGAAAGCCGAATAAGCTGGCGGCGTGGGCTTCACGGGTGCTGTAGGTGCCCGGGACTCCGACGAGGTAGTAACCATCTTTTTCTACAAGGAGGAGATGGTTATAATTATAATAGCCGTGCATGAGAAAGCTGTTGTTGGACAGATTCCAATATTTTCGTGGGAGAATACGCAATTCCTGCCGTTTGATTTTGCGGATGATTTGTTCTGGGGCGGCATCATCCACGGAAGGTGCGGTATCATCCACGTTGGGAGCGGCATCATTTACGGCGGGAGCCTCGTTGGCCGGCATGGTTTTTTCATTTGGAGTCGGTCCGGCATTCGGGGCATCGCAGGCGGGCTCGTCGGTTGCGGATGTTTCGGCATTTGACGGCGCACCGGATTCCGCAGTTGTTTCCATAGGCGGTGGCGTGGTGGAGTCGGCAGACGTTCTTTCCGCCGATGATGGGACGGCGGCAGCAGGGACCCCTTTCACCGGCGGCATGGCGGGGACGGCATGGGCGTCCTCCGTCATGGAAGTTCTGGCATCCGTAGTTTGGGTAAAATGGAGTGCCTCGGGACGAAAAGTGATACCAGGTGCAACCGCGGCAATCGGAGTGTTGTCGGGAAGGATGAGGAAAAAGCCGCCCAGCTCGGATAGCGCGTGTTGCGACAGCAATGCTTCCGGCAGGTCATATTTGGCAAAAACGGCGTTTGTCTTGGCAGTGATGTCAGAGAGGGGGATCGCCACAAGGCGCGTGTCTTCGGGATAAAATGTACCAAGCTTTAATTCATCCCCCTGCGAAACGGGAATGTTGCGAATGTGCAGTTCTATCGTGCAGGATGGAAATTGGCTGTTCAATTTCAAAAAGCCGACGTTGCAGGGCGGACGGTTTGGCATATAATGATAAAAATAAAAGGTACCGGGATTCATAGCTACCTCCGGGTAAACTGTTTTCTAAATACAATGTATTCCGTGAGGGGTAAAAAAAGAACGTGGCAGGGTGTTATTTTTGGATCATTGCCAAGCGGCAGGGTATCAT
>CATLEQ010000381.1 GCA_949915905.1 uncultured Lachnospiraceae bacterium
GTCCACCCGCAGGTACACGTCCTGTCCTTTCACGAGGCCGCCAATCGACACTTTCGGTTCAAATACCATGTAACTGTGGTACAATTTCTCCGGCGCGAACCCCCACTGTACGACATAGCCGGTCGCTTGATTTGTGCCTGCCGTCTGCGCCTCGCTTATCGCTTTGTCTTCTGATGCCACCACCGTTTCTCCTCCCGCGGCGGCCGTTTGAACCACATCTGCCCCGTTTTCCCACGAAACGTCCAAGTCAAGCGGCGTGCGAAGGTGCGCCCGGACATGTTTTACTTGCTCTGGAAGCGACGCGTCGCCAAGGCCGAACACGCGCAGACCGGATACGCACGCCACTTGTCCGTATGGCAGTTCCACGACGGTCAGGCGGACATGTCGAAGTTCACGCCCCTCTTCCATCACGACCAGGTCATGTGGCAAATCCGTATCCGCCTCGCGCTTGTCCTCTATTACAAACCAATCATTTCCATCCACGGAACCTTCCAAGAGCCACCTCGTCCTTTGCGCCACCGGGTCAATCCAACGCTCCTGCATCAATGCTCCCGTCAGCGAAAACCCTTCCGGCAATTCCGGCCTCAACCCGTCATCGGCAAAATTCACCTGGACGGCATGCACGTCCATCACCTTTCCCAAGTCAAGCGCAATCCACTGTCCGCCCTCTGCCGTGGCTGCCTTCCACCATGTCTGGATGTTTTCATCGACCGCGTTGTCCGCCGTGTACGTTGTGACAATCGAAGCGCTTTTCCCCAGCATCATCGCTTCCTGATCCATCACGCTCTGCGAATCGGCCACCGATGACGCACTCGCCTTCGCCTTATAAGAGAGCAGCATCCACTGCGGGTCGGCCCATGGATTTTCCTTCAAACGCTCCACGTCCATCGGCCAATCACCATAGCGCTGGTTACAGAACAGCTCCCCGTCCGCGTCAAATCCGGCCGGCCACAACCCAATGCGCCGCTCGAAATTATGGTTCTTACAAATGCGCATCGTGGAAATGTGCCATACGTCACCGTCTTTATCCTCCATCGTCGAACCGTGTCCCGCGCCCGGCAAAAATCCGCCCGGCTTATAAGAATACGGGTTGTTTTGCGCCAATGTAAACGGCCCCAGCGGCCGGTCGCTTACATAAACCCCGTCCCCGTAAATATTATGGCCTGAGGACGGCGTGCCATATTGCAGATAATATTTTCCATCATGCTTGTTGACCCAGACTCCCTCCATATAGGAAAGTTCCATGATATATCCACGCGCCGCCTCCCTGACAGACTCGGGGACGCCCGACTTTTCCATTCCCGCCAGAATCATCTCGATTTGCTCCGGCGTACGGCTCGGCACATGATTCTCGCCATTGCGCTCAAAGCCCTTTACTTCCGTATCAATGGCACAAAGTTCCTTCCTTTCCCCAATCGGCTGCATCGTCCGCGAATCAAGTTCCACACCGTAAAGCGGCTCCGTCACGGAAGACCCCCAGTAAAAGTAAAATCGCCCGTCATCATCAACCAAAAGGTTCGGATCCCAGAATGGAAACGCCCCGTCTATCTGTTCATATTCATCGCCAAACGGATCCGTGGTACGGTAATGCACCCCGTGCTCATGACTGGAAGCACAAAAATATAAATAATCTCCCGCCGCCCTCACGTCCGGCGCATAATCATAAATCGGCAGACGGCTCGTCGGATGGAAGTCCCAATGCGCCAAATCGTCGCTGTAAAGGAACCCCGCCGTCATCGATGGGAAAATGTAATATCTTCCTTTAAATAAAATCATCGACGGGTCGGCAGACTCTCTGGATGCCACGATACTGCCATCCTCCTGCTTGTTAAACTGGTACTTATAGCTAAAATTAACCGGGTTGCAAAATACGTTCATCGATTCGTCCTCCATTTCTTTCCTGCCGGGATATCGGGAACCGCCCGCTCCTTCCATCGCTCGTGCGCGTAACATATTCACTTTTTGCTTCTGAATCCATCTTACCGTGACCACACACAAATGTACATTCAAATACTTGCTTTCATTTTTAAAATTTGGTAAAATATAAAACATCTCACAAACGGAGATGCCAGATATCGTATCTACATTCCTGACACGATTCGCATATTAAATACTCACGCCATGCGTATCCATAACAAGAACAAAAAGGATGTTTTACAATGTACAAATCAAATGACTTGATAAATCAACGCCTAAAAATATTTGAAGAATTACTGCCTTGTATCGGCAATCTTTATTGCCAAACTTACGATGTCTCATGGAATCGATTGCCCGACACGTTTTCGAATGATGATGACTCACCTGAAGAAATGCTATTTTTTTGTTTTTTTCTAAGCTGTGGTTTTCCCGCGCGAATTCTCGAGTATGCCCGTACACAAAACGAGCCCTATGCCATCGGTACCTATGATGGCTTGTCCTGGTATGCCGTGCTGGAAAAAGAAACAGGTATTTTGACGCGAATTCATCTGCTCGGCCCGGTTCTACATGCTCCCATTGATACCGTTGAAATGGAGCGTTTTTTCAAAGACTATGAGGAACGGGGGATGACTTTCCATTCCCGCCACTTGTTTTTAAAGGCCATGCAAAAACTCCCCATATTGTTTCACGCCCAATTTGACCAGCTTGCCCTCATGCTACATTTTTGCGTCAACGGAGAATATCTGCCTGCAAGCTCCTTAAACTCTCTGGTAGACTCCGGGCTGGACGAAACAACGTCCACCGCCCATGCCCTTTACCGCGACATTTATGACCGCCTAAAAGGAATCACGGATTCCCTGCGCATGGGGATTACTCTGACCGACGCGGAAAAGCCCGGCATTCTGCGCGCCATGCTCCCGACCAACGCCGCACACATTCACGCCCCGCTTCGACAACTAAAAGACACCACCATCATTCTCTCGTTTGAATTTGCCAATGCCGCCATCGAGGGCGGCGTTTCCCCGGAGGTCGCCTATCCGCTTGCGGACAAGTATATGCATTCTGCGGAATCCGAGCGTTCCGCCATGGAACTTACCGCCTTGTGCAAATCTCTTTATACAAACTTTCTGGATCTAGTGCAAGACGCAAAGTTTAGAAAACAACACTATTCTGCCGAGATAGAAGCCTGTATTCTATATATCCACCAGCACCCCGAGGGTGACTTGTCACTTTCAGCATTGGCTGCAACTTGTGGTTACGGGGCTTATTACCTAAGTAGAAAATTCAAGGCGGAGACAAACATGTCCCTGCCTGATTACGTGCGTCGACAAAAAATCCAATATGCCGCCCTGCTCCTTTCCACCACCTCAGAGGAAATCAGCACCATCGCGGAGCGGCTGCACTTTTCCACGTACAGCCATTTTTCCACGGTATTTCGCGAAATCATGGGCATGCCCCCGAGCGAATACCGAAAAAAACAACAGAAGGACACCACCACATAAACATTCGTACAATACACTAGAAAGGACTGATTTCATCGGTCGTGAGTATAATTAAAATGCGGGAGTTACTTGCAACGTAACTCCCGCATTTTTCGAGTCAAGCGGATATTCGCAATCCGCTTCGCGACTTGCTCATAACCTCATTGCCGCTTCGCGACATTTCAGTGGGAGCTTGTACTCCCACTGAAACAAGAAAGTCCAACTCCCGCTTTAAAAAGCGGGGGACTTCCCTGATGAGATTAAAATTGCGCCAGCATCGCGTCCATTTGCGCCAATTGCTCTTCCGGCATCTCCCTGCCGAAGTTCGACCCG
>CATLEQ010000382.1 GCA_949915905.1 uncultured Lachnospiraceae bacterium
CGATCCATGTCCGAATAGACGGCGACTGCCGTGAAGTCCGCCGCCTCATACGGCACGTTTGTCTCAATCTGCATCAATTGGAAACCAAAGATGGCAAACGTCGTCTTATAATGGTTTTCCCCTTCTCTGCAAATATATTCCACTTGCTGCAGCGGAGTCGTCTTTTTCTTGTTGGAGCACTGGATGTTCTTCTGGGTAAACTCCCCGTTTTCATCCAACATTTCCCCAAACCGTAAAAGCACACGCTGCCCGGCCTTCGCCTTGACGGTAAATTCCACGTATCCGGCCATGTTCTGCCCGAAATCCAGCACCGTCTTCCCCGACGGGGTCGTAATCGTTCTCGCCACGGAAAAGCGCTCCTGCTCACGGACGGGCACGTTGTTCGAGGCACATGGTGTCAAGTCACATTTCGTCACCCGCGCCTTAAACGCGCATGCCACCTGCTTCGTTGTTCCCGACAAGGCCTTTCTTGCACCGTCCGCGCTCACCATCGTTCCCAACACGTCCTCGCCCGCGCCAAACGCCTCCTTCCGCGCATCCACGATTTCGCCGTCCTTGTGGTCGGCGAAGCGCAGCGCCCCGTCATTGCTCCATTCGAAATCGCCGTCGGTCACGATTGTCACCATCTGGCCGTCCTTCTTCGTAATCTCCAGTTGCGCCAGCAATTTCGTCTCCACGCCATACTCGCAGGTAAGTCCCCACGCCCCGACCGAACCTCGATACCACCCATCGGCCAGCGCAAAAACAAGCACGTTTTCCCCTTCTTTCAACTGCCCCGTCACGTCATACGTCTGGTACTGAAGACGCACCCTATAATCGGTATGCCCCGGCGCGAGCACGAAGTCGCCGACGCGCCCGCCATTTAACGTTCCCACATAATCCCCGCAGGCGGTCACGTACAACCTTGCCTTTTTGATTTCCCCGACATCGGCAACTTCAAATTTCTTCCGAAAATAATCGACGGGATAACGCTCCTTTTTGGAAGGCTTGTACGCCCCGGTAATCCACGAGGCCTTCCAGTCCCTTTTTTCCAACAGTCCCATTTCAAAGGAGGCGGGCTCGCTCCACTCGCCCTCCCCGCCCCTCTCGTCCCACAGCTTCACTTTCCAGATGACATGCTCGCGGGACTTTAACGACCGTCCCCGATAAGGAACCTGCGCCATTTTGTCTCCTGCCACCTTGCCAGAATCCCAGACTGTCTCGCCACAATCATCCGTAGCCACGATCTGCCACGCACCCTGCCGCACGCCTCCCTCGCAGTTCCAGAAAAACCTCGGCCCCGTGATGTCAATCCCCAGCGGATTTCTCAGATATTCCGTTTGTAAATGAATCGCCCGCATGATACTTTTCCCTTCCTCTCCACTTTATTGCTTCTTAAAATTACATGATTGCTACGATCGCGGCCACGGGCTGCAAATAGTAACAAGTCACCTTCCAAACTGACCATCTATGAACGCCTTGATTTTCTTTAATGCCGGCTTGCTCTCCGGCAACACCGTAATTGTCGGAAACACATGCATCAAATTATGATATACGTCCAACGTACATTCCCGCCCCGCCCTTTTCAACGCCTCGGCCATATGAACCGAATCGTCATATAGGCATTCTGAATCCGAAACGACAAGATAGGTCGGCGGATATGCGGACAAATCCCCATACAACGGTGCAGCATAAGGATTTTTAAAATTTTCCGGTTTTGACTGCAAATACACCTCTCCCACTTCCTGCAAAAAACTGGAGCCTAACATACAATCACTTTCCACGTTATTATCAAAAGAGGGAAACCTCTGGTCAAACTGGACGCAGGGCGACATCGCGACCACACATTTCGGCAATGGAAGATTCGCGTCCCGCGCCTGCAATACGAGGGACAGCACGAGATTCCCCCCGGCGCTGTCACCCACCAGGCAAATGTGGTCGGCCTCGTGATTATTTAAAAGCATCCTATACGCCGCCAAACAGTCCTCGGCTCCACACGGGAACGGATGCTCGGGAGCCAGACGGTAGTCGTTGGCGAACACGTTATATCCCCCCTCTTCCACCATCCAGTAACCCCATTCCCGCTTTTCTTTGGCTGATCCGGCCACAAACCCGCCACCGTGAACACAAAACACGATATATTTGGATGAATTCTTCCCACTTCTTAAAAATTCTCCCCGCACGCCGTCCTTGTCATAACGCACGACCGAAATCCCCTTCTTCTCCCGAACCGGCATGGCACTCCCCCGCGCCCGGCGGGCGACGTAATCAGGAGGATTTCCCGGCGTATACTCTTCTTTTCCCTTGTACATCATCTGAAACAAACTCGTATGTAAAATACTCATCCTTCCTACCTCTCTTTCTCTATTTCATTTAGATGCCGGTAAAATACCTGCTCATTCCATCAGCTTTCCGCAATCCTCTTCTTTTCATTCCTCTCGCGGATTTCCGCCTGCTTCTTGCCCAAATCCTTCTCCACGTTCACGAACGCCAAGAGCACGATGACGATAATCGCCGTGAAAATCTCCATCCCCACAAAGGAAAACGTGATAATACTTTGCACCGCCGCCGGCTGGACGTACGCCACCGTCTGCCCATTTATCAGCTCCGGCGCAACGTATCCGGCATTCGCCAGCAAAATATTGAAAATCCCCGTGGTCAACCCCACACCTGCCACCGTGATAATGCTGTAAATGGACATCGCCGCCCCGTCCACGCGAAACCCGTTCTTCCATTCCAAGTGGTCGTACGTGTCGGCCATCAACGCCATGAACACGTAGGCACTCGGCAGCCCGCCAAAATTCTTGACAAACTGGCCGATAAGCACGACCACCATATTGGTCGGTGCCGCAAAGCAGACGATGCCGCCAACCGCGTACAAGACAAATCCCGCCACCGTCACATTCCTTTTGCCAAACTTCTTGGCCAGCGGCCAGACGAGGAAAATACCGATGCCCATTGGAATCCCGCCGATGGCCGAAACCATGGTCTGGGTAATCCCGTCCGCATAGGGTCCCAACACGTAATTACAAAAATACACGAGCGAAATATTTTTCATGTTCGACCCAATAGTATGTATTAGAAAATATGCCAGCAGGCACGTCATGTAGCGATCCGTAAATACCGCCTTTAATTGTTTCCTGTAAGGAACCGTTTCCTCTTCTTTCAGTTCCGCCCCCTCCTGCGTGACTCGTTCCTTTGTAAAATAATATTCCAAAAGCGTCAGCGGCAGGGAGATAATTGACAAGACGACCGCCATCTTAATCCACGCCGCCTTGTCAACACCAAGCGCGGGCAATACCGCCATCGGAAAGATAAGTGCCACCAGGATGCCCGTAATCATCACGGAAGCCACGTTGTTGAAGACCGCCAGCACGCCCCGCTGGTCTGAATTCCTGGTGGAAAGCGGCACCATTAGGTTGTGGCTCATGCTATAAATGGTAAAGACCAGCGAGTAAAACAAGTTGTAGGAAAGCATGACCCAGATGACTTCCACCATCTCATTTCCTTGTGGCACGACAAACAACAAAATTCCCGTAACCGGCAAGAGTATCGCCGCCAAAAACAAGTACGGCCTCGCCTTTCCCTGCTTATTCCTCGTACGATCGATAATGTAGCCCATGATGACGTTGGTAATCGCGTCAATAATCTTGGAAATCAGCGGGAACACCATCAAAAACGCCCCGCCCCAGACACCGGTCAGCTTTAAAACGTCGGTATAATAAACGTTTAAGTAAGAAC
>CATLEQ010000383.1 GCA_949915905.1 uncultured Lachnospiraceae bacterium
TCTGACCGGACGTTGTTCCTTGTCCTGCCGCCTCGCGCCGTTTTTTTCGTATGCTCGCTTTTCCCTTTTTGCTGACAAGTACCACGCACTCTTCCTGCCCGGTAACTACTTGCGCCTGCTTGAAGTTTTGCATCAGCAGACACGCCCGCTCTACCGCCCGTTCGGCATCCAGGTTCGCATGAAACGCCTGCGTCTTGGTAAATGATTCAAACTGAAAGTACGGCTCGCCCTTCAGTTCCACCGGGCGAACCTTTATTTTCACGATGTCTTGTCCGTCAACCGCTCTCCGCGCCCCGCTAAAAACCACATGAATCAAATCTATCTGAAATATATTTTCAAAAAACACTCGCAATTCTTCCATTTGAAACCCTTCCATAAACAATCAATTACCTTGGTAACTCCTTCCTCTAAGTATAACCTTATGTGACTAAAAATACAAACAGAATTTTTACAAGGGGCGGCATGACCTTTCATCCATGCCGTCCCTCATATCGTAATCTTCATTCCTCATTCGGCGTCGTCCACATTTCCGGCTGTGCGTCAAACACGATAATCACCTTGAACAAATCCCCGTCCAGATACAGATCAAACGTTCCGCCCTGCAATTGCGTCAGGCTCTTGGCTATCGACAGCCCGAGCCCGCTGCCCTCGGTGCTTCTGGCCACGTCCCCGCGGATAAAGCGTTCCGTCAGTTCATCCGCATGAATATTAAGCGGCTGCTCGGAAACATTTTTCAGGGAAAATACCGCCTTGCCGTCCACCTCCTGCAAATCCGCGTACACCCTGGTGCCCGGCATCGCGTACTTGACGGCATTGTTGAAAATGTTTTCCAACACGCGCCACATCCTGCGCCCGTCCACCCGAACCATCACCGGTGCCTCCGGCAAGGTCGCAATCACCTCCAGATTTCGCTTCTCCATCTTCTCCGAAGTCTCGCCAATCGTCTGGTTGACCATCTCCACCAGATTCACGTTCATGAACTCCAGCGAAATGTTTCCACTGCTGACCTTCGAGGCCTCCACCACGTCCTCGGTCAGCGTCTTGAGCCGTTGTGACTTTTCATCCAATATGTTCAAGTAACCTTGTATCTTCGGATCCTCAAAATTCTCCCGCTTCAAAATGTCCACATAGTTGATGATGGACGTAAGCGGCGTCTTGATGTCGTGCGACACGTTGGTAATCAAGTCCGTCTTCAGCCGCTCGCTCTTGACCGCGGCCTCCACCGCCTGCTGGATGCCGTCCCCGATATGGTTCAATTTTTCCGCCGTGTCACAATCCCCGCCGTTCAACCCCTGCGTCTGTACCTTGTAGTTCGCGTTTCCTGAGGCCATCTCTTCTACGCCCTCTTTGATCCGCTGTCTGCCGACGACACTTTTGACCGCGAAAAATACCGCCGCCACGTCCACCAAAAAGACAAAGACCATTACAAAAAACAGCCTTCCCACATCATCCCATGCGGCGTATGCAAGCAGCCAGTGCAGAAGTGCGAACCCGATTACCGCCATCGCTGCCCGTACCGTCAGTCTCTGGTTTTCCCAAAACATCCGTACAAATATCCGAATTCCGTTTACAATCATGCGAAGCAAACTGTTCTGCCAAAGCGTCTTCCCTTTTATGCGGCGCACCAGACTTAAATAGCCCATCAAAAACAACCCCACCGTAAACGCGACATAAAAGCCGATTGTTACCAAATCCGCCCCATACAATGACATTCTCGTCTCCACAACCAACAATTTTGTATAATACGAAACGTCATCATAATTATAGCCGGAATTTAGCCAATTGTGTAAAATGTCCATTCCGAACATGACAACCGCCGTCAGGATGAACCACGGGACAAATGCCGTGAGGGCTCCCAGTTCCGTCTTCCAATAATCAAACGCGTTCAAATGCAGCTCCTCGTCCGCCTCCTTCCGTCCGGCCACCATGGTCAGCCAAATCACTGCCGCCATAAATACGATCGCGCACAGCACCGCCACCGCCAGCCAAATCTTATGGTATGGAGCCCACCTCTCGTAATCTGCCGCCGCCGCGGCGTATTCGTCATAAGACACGAAATAATCGGTATCTATGTTGACTACGAATGTATAATCCGCCGTCAACGACTGGCGCTGATCCACCATCTTAATCCAGTTTCCGACAGAAACCATTTCCACATTGCTTTCACAGCCCTCTCGTTTCGGCTCCACGATGACATATTTGTTCTTCTCTTGTTTCTTTATAGACGCAATATACTCCTCCCACCTGGCATAACTGGAAAACTCCGAACTATTACTATAAACCCGCTTCGCCGCATGGTCGATGAGCAAATAGGTGAGGTTGCTGTTTCCCTCCATCCATGTTTCGCCGTTATATTGATATCGCTCGACATCATTGTTAATGTTCGAAAGTGCTATCAATAATTTGTCATTCACCTCCGTAAGCCTTCCGTTCAACTCCGGACTTTGTTCCACCGCCTGCAAAATGGACTCCGCGCCGATTGGCTGAAACAAGTCACTTACCGCCTGGTCGATCACCCAGCAGTCCACATAAAGCGGTTCCCCTTGTGCGTCCCGCAGATTCAACCGCCCGGAAGCGGCGATTTTCATACTTTCCTCCACCTGCTCCTGATTGTATGTTCCATACGGATATTCCTTGGGAAATAGCTGTTGCTCGAATTCGCCGTTCTCCAGCTCATTAAAAAACTCTTCCTCTAAAATGCCGAATTTCGGCACGGCACTGTCACCCATATAGAGGTTCAATTCGCCGTCCGTCACCTTCTGCCGGAAATCCTCGCGATAAAAATAAGAAAACGTGCCGTTTGTTTTTTTACATACCACGATTCCCCTTGCCACATATCCGTCTTGATATCCCTTTGCCCGCTCCCTGCCCCACTCGGTCAGGTCGCCCAATCGGTACGCCAGGCCGGACTCATTGGTTCCACTGACGTATCCCTCGTCAACATAGGTAAAAATGTCCACGATTTTGTCCGGGTCATACTGTCCTTCCGTCTCAAACCGATCCCTCGTGTCCAGATATTCCAAAACGCCCTGCGCGTCCCGCCCCAGTTTGCTGGCAAATGCACTCGTATCCTCATAATGATCCTTCACCGACTCAAACACATTTCCAGATGACACCACCGACGACACGCTCAAGAACATAATCACGCTGATTGCCAGGCTGACCGCGGCCGCCTGCGCCGCTATCACGAGCCCCAGCTTCACGATCGGTTTTCGATACCATTTTTTATTCATCCCCAAATCCCCCAATCATCCATTTTCATAAGCCGCAGGACCATGTGTCCGACACACGTCAATGCCATCCGGCCATTCAAGTCCCTTTTGCTCCAATCATCCCGTCACAATTTCTCGATTTTATATCCGACGCCCCACACGACCTTCAAGTACCTTGGTTCCTTTGGATTAATCTCAATCTTTTCGCGGATATGGCGGATATGCACCGCTACCGTGTTGTCCGCGCCGATGGCATCCTCATTCCAGATGGACTCGTAAATCTGGTCGATGGAAAACACCCTGCCCTGGTTTTTCAAAAGCAACCGAAGGATATTGTACTCAATCGGGGTCAGCCGCACCTGCTCCCCGTCCACGGTCACTTCCTTCAAATCATCGTTCATGCTCAGTCCGCCGCTTTCATAAATCTTATACGTCTCGTCCTTCGCGCTGCCGCCAAGCTGCGTATAACGCCGCAA
>CATLEQ010000384.1 GCA_949915905.1 uncultured Lachnospiraceae bacterium
CTTGCAATCCCTTCCCCACTGCTTTTCAGTATACCCCTTTACCAACTTCTCAAACACGTCCTTTCCGACAAGGGAAAGTCCCTGCTCCTCCAAATTTTTCGGCTCCGTGATGCCCGTCTCGGCCACCTGGGCGGCAATCCGCTCCTTCGCCTCCTGCGGAGTACGGATGTTCCACATCTTACTGAACGTATTCATGTTAAACGGCAAATTATACAGCTCGTCCTTGTATACCGCCACCGGGGAGTTGATATAATTATTAAACTCCGCGAACTGGTTAATATATTCCCACACCGCCTTGTTGGACGTATGGAAAATATGCGCGCCGTACTTGTGCACATGAATTCCCTCGATGTCCTCACAATAAATATTGCCTCCGATGTGCCCGCGCTTGTCAATCACCAGGCACTTCTTCCCCCTCTTGTTCGCCTCATAGGCAAATACGGATCCATAAAGCCCCGAACCCACAATCAAATAATCGTACTTCATCATCTGCTCCTTTTATCGTCTATTTATTCTATTTATTCTTTTTATTTTCCTATACCACACGTGCTTTATTGGTACTTTTCCAACTCCAGGTACTTCGCCCAGAACTCGTAGGAGGTGAGGTATTTTCGTTTATCATAGTACTCCTGATCCACTTGTCTGTGTAGCTTTCGATACATTCCCATTACTTTTGCATATTTTCTGACAACCTTCCAAAACCGTTTTTTATCCAGCTTTCTAATTTGCGCCGTCCCCTCATAAGGATTCACGGCAATCACGCTATCCATAAGGCATTGCCGTTGTGGATTGCAAAACCAGTCATGTGCCACGACCGCAGGTCCCTTACGTAGCAATCTCCGCGGCCATAAAATTTGTCCATTAAAAGTAAGCCGATACAACAACGTGTCCTTGAATATTCGTACATCTTCCTTATATACGGAATCAACGTCTAACCCATAGTCCTCAAACTCAGACAAATCCCTCATCACGGCATTCTTCTTGGACATCTTCTTCAAACGCTCCTGGCACTTCTCTTGTTCGATAAACGCCGGTCCTTTCAAATAATCTCGAACAGCATCAAGAATCGTGTCACATGCATTATAATTAAAACGCAAGATTTCCGACAAAAACAACCCCTTGAACCGCTTCCATATCCTTGCCCTTCGCTTGCTTCCCGGATTACAAGCCTCCGCTATTAAAAGATTCCGAAAAACCTGATAATATTCCATAAAGTAACTGAACTTCAAAGTAAAACCCATATGCCAAACACAGATGCCATTCATCGTGATAAACTGCGCATGATTCCGTAGGCTGAATTCCGTATCATCTCCCCGCACAAAAAGTGGAAGTGCGTAACCATTCTCCTCAATCATCGCGACTGGTATACAACAGAACCACCACCCGGCATAAGAATCGGCTTTTTTTGTCTTGGCTTCCTCCTTTTGTAACATGTCGGCCATATCCACAATCTGGTCAAATGCTTTTGAAAAATCCTTTTTTGATGGATTTTGTCCGCCATCCGCTCCGATAAAACCGACATCCTCATGAAACACGTCCATCTGCTCATAACGAAGCATCGCACCACTGATAATGTATCCCTTATATTTCTCCTTCAACAACAACAATAACATATACGTCTTGCGGATACTCTCAGGCAATACCATGATATCGTCATCCATCAAAAGTACATGAGTCGCTTTTGGTTGCTGCCGTATGGACTCAATCATTCCCCTCGTAAATCCACCAGAACCACCTACGTTCTTATTCGGGTGATAGTACACATGCCCGCCCTCGAATTCCTCTCTTCGCAAACTTCTTCCTTCATCATTATCCACAATATGAAGATATAGATTTTCACTAACCATATCATCTATGTCTAACAATTCATCCTTAATCGTCTGCACATTTCTACGGATATATTCCTCCTTTTTATAGGTCGTAGTAGCAATTGACAAGCATACCTCGTTCAACTCATTCTCTGCCACTTCACCATAATATCCTCCACCATGCACTTTACATTCCGTAAACATCTGCAGTTCGAAGCCGACTAAAGTCTCCTTGTTCTTGGGAATTTCAATCTGAATCTCTTGCGACTCTGAAAGATCATATTCCTTACATAAAAGCGTCACCCGCTTAAAAGACTGCTCCAGCCGATGATAGCCTGAAACAACCAACTTAAACTTCCCCTCTATTTTCAGTTTTAAATAAACCTTTTCAACTTTCGTATACTTTTTCCATTTCTTGTAAGAAAACGCATTTAAATAAGTGGCAAAATTACACGAAGAATATCTTGCAAATGCAAGATACCCTTCCTCTTTATCGTATACGCTTTGTCCCGCCTTATAAAACAAATCTTGATAATCCATCAATTCTTCTGCATTTGGAAACACGATATTCTGCAATTTCAACTCCATGATTTTCCTCCTGATTTCAGCCGATATTTAAAAAATCTCAAACTCAACCCTACCGATTCTCATTCATGTACTCCGCCGCCACTTCTTCCACCAAACCGCTCTTTTTCACCACGCCGTGGTCAAGCCAGATGGCATGGTCACACAAATCCTTGACTGAATTAATGTCATGGGAAACATAAAGCAGCGTGGTTCCCCCTTGCAGCATGTCGTTCATGCGGCCATAACACTTCTGCTGAAACTGATAATCACCCACGGACAAAATCTCGTCCACGACCAGAATGTCCGGCTTTACCATCGTGGCAATGGCAAAGCCCAGACGAGCCTGCATACCTGAAGAAAAGTTCTTAATCGGCACGTCCTGAAAATTCTCAAGCTCTGCAAATGCAATGATTTCATCATAATGCTCCTGCATGAACTTACGCGAGTGCCCCAGCACCGTCCCGTTCAAAAACACGTTCTCCCGCGCCGTCATATTCATGTCAAATCCGGCTCCCAGCTCAATCAAAGGCGCAATTGTGCCCACGGTGCGTATCGTGCCCTTGTACGGCTTCAATATGCCGCAGATGGCTTTCAGCAAGGTCGATTTTCCGGAACCGTTGATTCCGATCAATCCCCACGCCTCACCGGCCTTGACTTTTAAATTAACATCCTTGAGTGCCAGAAACTCCTGGAACAAAAGTTCATGCTTAATCAGCTTGATAAAATACTCCTTCAGGTTGTCCACCTTTTCCGAAGCAAGGTTAAACCGTATCGTCATATTCTCCACATCCACAATATACTCTTCACTCATCTCTTCCCATGCTCCTATACATATAGTATGAACTTATCTTGTGTCTTTTTAAACACAAACAACCCAATAAACAACACGATAAACGAAAACAGCCAGCCGCCCCAGAAGATGGACGGATCCGTGAAACGCCCATACAAGACAAGGTCGCGGAAATGCTGAATATAGTAATACATCGGATTCAGATGCGTGATAATCCACCGCACCCATTCCATCTTGTCCAACATCTCAATCGGGTAAAAAATCGGAGTTAAATACATCCACGCCGTTGTAAATGCGTTGTAAATATACTGTACATCGCGAAAGAACACGTTTGCCGCAGACAAAAGGAAGCCCAATCCGCAGGCAAACAGATAGATTTGCAATATGACCACCGGAATCAACAACATGTACAAGCTAAAATGCGCCCGCGTAACCAGCATGACCAGAAACAAGGCTCCCATGGAAAAGACAAGATCCACCATGGAGCTTGTAATCTTGGCCAACGTAAAAATATAC
>CATLEQ010000385.1 GCA_949915905.1 uncultured Lachnospiraceae bacterium
CGCTGTTCAAGCCATAATAACGCTTCAGGGCCTGTCCGTCCCTCTTTTCCAGGTTCTCCGTGTGCAGGCTTTGTTCCACCGCTTCCGCCACCTCTTCAAACGGTTTGGTACTCCCACTCGTATACCAGAGCAAACATACCAGGTAGGCCAAAATCAATGCCACAAGAAGCCATTTTCCCAACGCCGTTTTGCTAAACGAAAACATTTCCACAAAGAAGCCCCATGCAGACTGTTTTTTATTTCCACCTTTTTTTGTCATAACGAAGTCACCTCCGCCATATGCACCGCCCAGCCGGGATAAAACAACGATTTCAAATGAAGGCCGTCCGCCTCGTAATCCGTGCTCTTTACAATCTCCGTATTGTCAATGAACGTAATCTGCAATCGGTCGCACAATTCCTGAAGTGCCTGGTTGTACTCCCCGACATATTGATACGCCTCGTACTTTTCCAAAGTCTCCCCCTGTACCGGAAACAAGGACTTCACCAAAACCCTCGTAGTGGGAAGCTGCGCCTGGATTTCCCGCAGCGCGTTCCTATATTGTTCAATAAACAAATCCACGTCGCCGTTTGTCGTAAGAATATCATTTGCCCCATAAGTCATAAAAATATATTGCGGATTGATTTCCCGCACCCGTTCAATCTGGGCATTCAAATCTGTCAAGGAAACCCCGATATCCGCCACCACGCTCGACGCATTTAAAATATCATACTCCGCGAATCCCTGTGCCATCGAATCCCCCATAATCACCGAACTGGCAAAAATCTCTTTCAGGCTTCGCCCGCCGCCTAACTCGTCCTGCGCGTCCAGTGACTGTATCTTCAACTCGATCGCCGCCACGTCCGCACCTTGCGCCGCCTCGATAAGAGCCAGTCCCTCACTTACGTCCACCCGGCTCTTTGTACGGTTCGAAATGGCCTCTATCACCACGATGGCAATCAATAACAAAGCCACGATTCCGGAAATAATCGGCATCCATCCGATTCTTCTTGCTTTTTTCAATGTCAATCAAACCTTTCCTGCTTTTATAGTGAACTGTGTCACTTATTTTCCTACAGTTCCTTAGGAACTGTTCGAAAATAACTTGTGAATAATGTGCAGGATAAATCTTCATCTGCAAGACGGAGGAATGAGGCGTACTGGGGTACGCCGATTGACGACAACGAAGCAGATGAAGATTTAGACAAGCAGAATTCACAAGTTATTAATGAACAGTTCCTTACTCCACGCCGTCAAACAATTGTTCAAAATCAATTTTGATATGTGGAAAGTGAACTAACTGCAGTCCTTCTCTATTTTCATCCGTAATTGTATCGACAAGATAATACTCGGGCTCCCCGTTCTTATAATCAAGATCATATATCTCAATTGAGCGTTTCCGAATATCAATAATCCAGTATTCCGGCACTTCTTCCGATCTATAGATTTCCTTTTTCTCCGTTCTATCATATTTTGCAGTAGACGGGGATAAAACCTCCAAAACAAACTGTGGGGCATTCAGAAAGCTATTCCCCTTCCTGCTCCTGATTTGGCAATTGATTGACGCATCGGGAATCACGACCTTTTCACTGCCATCGTCCAACTTCCATTTGTATTGTACATTGTCTGGATAAACCCGGCATGTACTGTCTTTCAGTTGATTATATACGATATTCACAAAGTTTGTTATCACTGTGGAATGATCTGGCGTAGCCCCCGCCATATCAGTTATTTGTAAATCCAGACTCATAAAAAACCTCCTTCGTTCATGCCGTATTGCTTACTCTTAACTTAGACAATATACCACATTTTCAGAATGATTACAACTTCGAACTCCATCGAAATCTTTATTGAACTCACATGGCTCTCTATGCTATAATCTTTGTAACTATTCAGGACAGCAGCAATATGAAAAAGCAGACTGTGCAAGTTTACTTGCTAAAGGCTGTTGTTTCATATTGCTATTGGGCGGAATGCCCAAAAACCTCAGACTGGAGTTGCGTAAGCAACGGATAGTCTGCGCAGCAGACGGGTCTGTGGTTTTGCTGACCTAAATAGTTACCTTTTAATATACAAGGAGGAAACACCCGTGATTGCCCTGAAACTTACCAGTCCCAAACAATTTATGTCCCACCTTTTATTATCCGAGACCTTTGACCACTTTTTACTTGTCGAAGGGGAAATCGTCACGTTCAATACCTTTCATATCGATGGTTACATACAGAAAGATTTTTTTGAAGAGACAGAAGGGTTGCCGGAATACTCGGCCTGGAAACAGGTTCGGGATTTCTGTTGGTCGCTTATCAAAGGAAAGCGCACGCCCCTTTCCTTCAAGTTCGTTTTCAGCCTTTCCGCTGAAAACATCCTTCGGTTAATCGAAAGCGACCATCTCGATTTTAAGCCAGATGACGTACAAGGACTCTATCTTAACATCCGTTTTGATGAAACCGGCCTCTCCTGCGTGACCGGAAGTTCCCTGAAAACTTTTTCCATGGACAAGTCGCTTGACAAAAGCTGGGACATGATGGTACAACGTTTTTTTACAAAAAAAGGAATCGAATATGATTTAATTGTTTAAAAAAGAAGCCGACACAAACATCGGCTTCTTTCACTTTGTTACGGTTCAGCCTTGGCTGAACCGTAACCGCATATGGCCATTAAAATCGCTTCGCGATGAGCCATATGCTTTCTCCCCATCACATTTTCATACGGTCTGCGCAGTAAATGCGCAGACCTAGCATGGCAGTAACTTCACTTTATCATTTTTACTTCGTCAACAGCATCATGATTTCATTGCTTCTCTGCACGAATGCCGTCATCTCTTCCGGAGCAAGCGGCTTGTGCGCCAGCATCGCCAAGTCATACAATTGCTTGCAGATGATGGTCACGTTCTTGCTGCGCTTGTGCTCCACGACGAACTTCACCAGCGGATGGTTCGCGTTCAATATCAGCGTCGCCTTGCCGCCGTACATTCCGCCGTCCATGCCGCCCATGCCGTACATGCGCATCATTTCCTCCATCCTTCTGGATTCCTCGGAGAGCACGGCCATCGATGCCACGCTGTCGTCCTTTAGGTTCTCCACCTTCACGTCCAGGTTTTCATTGCCCAGCTCCTTGCGGAAAATCTCCACCAGGCTGTCCGTCTGCTTCTGGAACGCTTCCTTGTCTTCCTCCGCCACGTCCACCTTCATGGACTCGTGCACGTCGGAGTCAATGCGGCAGAATTTCACGTTCTCATGCTTCTGCTCCAGATAGCTTACAAACGGCGCGTCAATGTTGTGTGTCAAGATGACCGCGTCCTGCCCCTGCGTCTTGAACATGTTGATATACTGGCTCTGCTGCTGCTCGTCCGTCACGTAATAAATCGTGGTCTTCTCCGGTTCCTTCGCCTCGTCCGCATCATCCGCATCCGCGTCTTTTGTGGTGTCGCCCTCTTCCACGACCTCGGCCTCCACGCTCTCGCCGTCCTCGGTACGGGCACTTCCCGCCGCGTCTTCTACGGCATCCGCATTTTCAGCAACGGCCGCGTCTTCTCCCGTATCGGCCTTTGCCTCCTCTTGTACGCCGTCAGCCGCATTTTCCACGGTCTCCGCCTCTTCCGCCTTCGTCTCTTCCTTCTTGTTCTCGGCAATACAATCCTCCAGCGTCAGATACTTGTGGTCAAGGTTCTTAAAGAGAAGCGAATC
>CATLEQ010000386.1 GCA_949915905.1 uncultured Lachnospiraceae bacterium
CATTACCCGCAATCTAATACCCCCTTACTTCCTTCCTGATTTCAAGCATATACTCCTGCATATCTTCCTCTTTCTCAAACCCTGCCCTGGCCGCTTCTCCTGCAAAAGCTTCTTCTGCTCTTTTAAACGCTAACATTGCTGAATTTTCAAAATAAAATCTTCCATTTTCTTCTAAAATTACAATCTTATCACCCGTTTTCAATTTCAGCTTGTTCCTTACCGATATTGGAATGGTAATCTGTCCTTTACTAGAAATCTTTGCTATTTCCATAATCCTCATCCTCCTTCAAGGCTCTTTCCGGTATTCTTTACTTTCTTTACCTTTCCATTATACGCAGGATTAACAGACTTATCAACATCTTTTCACCTAAAACTTACAATAACTCCGCCCGAAGTTCTTCCCCTCTCTTCGCGCTTAAATATGCCGGTGCGATGTCAAACACGGTCTTGCACCCGCTTTGGCCCTCGCTTGCCAGACGATACGCCGCCCTCGCATAAGCCACGATGACGCTGGCGGTAAATTCCGGATTGGAATCCAGCTTCAAGCTGTACTCAATCACATGCCGGTTTTCTCCCTCCCAGCCGGTGCGCCCGCTACGAATCACAAAGCCGCCATGCGGGATGCCGCCATGCTCCTTCAGCAACTCTTCCTCGCTGATAAAATGCACCGTCGTGTCATAATCCGCGAAATAGTTCGGCATGGTCTTAATCTCCTCCTCGACCCTGACCGCATCCGCACCCTCTTCCAACACCACGAAGCATTCCCTCGTATGCTTCTGCCTGGTGGTCAGCTCTGGATTTCCTCCCTTCCTGACCAATTCCAACGCCTCATCCACCGGAATCGTGTACTGCTTGGCATTCTTCACGCCCGCAATCCGGCGAATGGCATCGGAATGTCCCTGGCTGACTCCTTTTCCCCAGAACGTATAATCCTTTCCCTCCGGCAAAATCGCGTTCGCGTACATCCGATTTAGCGAAAACAGACCCGGATCCCAGCCCACTGAAATGACCGCCACCTTGCCGCCCTCTTTCGCCGCCGCGTCGACATTGGCAAAATGCCGCGGAATCTTTGCGTGCGTGTCAAAGCTATCCACCACATGGAACAACCTGGCGTACTCTGGTGTCTGCCCCGGCAAATCCGTCGCACTGCCGCCGCACAAAATCATGACGTCAATTTTATCCTTCCACTCCGCCGCGTCTTCCACACGGCAGACCGCCGCCTTTTCCGTCAAGATCTTGACATTCTCCGGATTTCTGCGGGTAAACACCGCCGCAAGCTCCATGTCCGGGTTTTGCTTCACGGCACACTCCACACCGCGACCTAAATTTCCATATCCTAAAATTCCGATTCTGATACTCATTATAAAACTTTCCTCGCTTTCTTTCGGCTAAATCATAAAGCCACGTCATCATGCGTTTAAAAAAACTTCTTCCAAAAATCCGATGCGCGGCTCACGCCCGACCCTTGTATCATACCCTTTCTTCCCCCATCTTTCAATATCTTCATCCCGATTTTCGTAAAAAAACAATAAAAAAAGTTACTTTTCTAAAAAAATTTCACTTACAAAAATCATTTTTTTCTGCTAAACTAAATATGTAATCTGAAAATAATAGTAAACAAGATATGATTGTCATCCAAATTCGGTTTAATTCTTATGTAAACGCAATATTAGATACAATCCAGTTTCTGTTTTATCGTTAATTTCAAAAGGAGAGGATGAAAATGTTTTCGACAGGAGATTTTATTTCCTATGGTTGCAATGGTGTATGTAAAGTAGAGGGAATCACGTTAATGGAAGCTCCCGGAAGCCGCGAGATGCATGAATACTACATGTTAAAGCCCATCTATCGGGAACGGGGCACCATCTACTGCCCGGTCGACACGCAAAAGGGAAGCGTCCGGCGCAAGATTCTTACAAAGGAAGAATCGTTAAATCTTCTATCCCAATTGTCCCAGATGGATTGTATCGAATTTGACAACCGCAAGGATTTTGAAGAAAAATGTAAAATGGCCGTCCAATCCGGTGAATGCGCGCAGTGGATGAGGGTCTTCAAGACATTATGGAAGGAACAGCGTCAACGCCGCGATTCCGGGAAAAAGATGACCGCCACGCAAGAACGCTTCATGAAAGCCGCCCGGGACAACCTATGCGGGGAGCTCGCGGTCTCACTGGAAAAAGAATTCGTGCAGATTGAAACGCTGATTAAAGAAAATCTGGAAAAATCCGCCTCATAAAATTTGACATCAAACAAGCCGGGTGTGTAAAAAAGAATTTTCTCCTTTCTACCACCCGGCCTATTTCATTTTAAATCAAAAACTCCTCTGACGACTCAATTCACCTGGTAAAACCAATAGTACCCATATCCGCCGATGTCTCCACCGATTTCGTCCATTCTTTTCTTCGTAAGGATGTCTTCGTACCGCGCCGGATTCGTCTCCGGCGGAACCTGGATGCATTGTCCATATTCGCTGAAATTAAAATATGCCAGCAATTTCTTTCCGTCTAAGTAACGCCCGATTCCAAGCACTGAGCGGCTCCCCGTGTCAAACGTCCACACGGAGGCCTTGCCGTCAAAGATGTCATACTCCGCGCGCGCCGTCTCCAACTTGCGCAACGCCTTAAACAAACGCATGGAAAGCTCGTCTTTTTCCTCCACCAGATGCCACGGGAACTTTCCGCGGTGCAGGTAGCGGCTGTCCCCCCGCTTCGCCGCTTCTTCCTTATAGGTATAGTCATTCAATTGTCCAATCTCGTCCCCACTGTACAAAACGGGAATCCCGCTCTGTACGAACAAGTAGGCGTGCAACATCTCGTCGCAGGCGATCGCGCACAACGCTTTTTTCTCATCCTTCTCATATAATGCCGCCTCAAGGCCGCACAGAGAAGCCGTGGTTCCGCACAGTCTGGCATCCTTCAATTTCGGGTCGTCATTGTACAACTCCCCGCGGGAATCACTGTGGTAGCCCCGCCCGGTCAGATAATCATTGAGATATTTTTTGTGAGCCGCCTCTTCCGTACCGAACTGTTTCATCCAGTCATAATCCAGGCCCCAGCCAATGTCATCATGGCAGCGCAGGTAATTTAAGAACACATAATCCTTCGGAAGCTCACACACCTTGTCCATCTGCCTCCGAAGAAGGCTCACGTCCTTCGTCGCCAGCGTATGCCACGTGCTAGCCATTGTCGTCACATTGTATAGCATGTGACACTCCGGCTTTTCCACCGTGCCAAAATACGGGACGACCTTTGACGGCTCCATCACCACCTCGCCGAGCAGCAAAACGCCGGGACAGACAATCTCGCCGATTAACCGCATCATGCGCACGATATTGTGCACCTGCGGCAGGTTGCGGCAATTCGTTCCCAACTCCTTCCATATATAAGGAACCGCATCCAGCCGGATAATGTCAATCCCTTTGTTGGCCAGAAACAGCATGTTGCCCACCATGTCATTGAACACGACGCAGTTGGCGTAATTCAAATCCCACTGATAAGGATAAAACGTCGTCATGACCGCCTGCTTGCAGTCATCAAGCCATGTGAAATTTCCCGGAGCCGTAGTCGGAAATACCTCCGGCATGGTTTTCTCAAACCGTTCCGGAATGTCCCAATTGTCATAGAAGAAATAACGCTTTCTCGCCTCCGCGTCCCCTGCCCT
>CATLEQ010000387.1 GCA_949915905.1 uncultured Lachnospiraceae bacterium
ATACAAGGCATCGCCCTTTACGGGCAGAAATCATTTAAAGGCCTCATAGTGATATGAGGTCTTTTTGTACACACAAAAAACGGTTTGTTTCCATGATGATGAGGCTGACAGATCACGAGCGGGAACTCCTGAAAGAGAAACTAATGGAGTTGGCGGACGGCGAGGGAATTCCGCCGGTGCAAAATTTTTATGAAAAAACCGCTCAGGCGGCAACCGGAACAGCTTTAGATATGCATTATCGCATTGCATTACTTCGGATTTACATGTTATACTTCTGTCAGGGAGGTGAGTGAAAAATGAAAGCATCTGCTCAAAATCTATGTAACAACATCTTGTCGAGGGCACACAAGGAAAAGGTCGACGTCACACCAATGAAATTGCAAAAGCTTCTATACTATGTTTGCGTAAAATATGTTAAAGAGACTGGCGTTTTCCCTATATACGAACGATTCGAGGTCTGGAAATACGGTCCCGTCATTCCATCCGTATATTCTGAATTTAAACCCTTCGGAGCATCGCCAATAAAGGGGTACGCTTGTAACGCCAAGAAGAAATCCATGATGATTGACGAAAACGCAAATCCAACCCTTAAAGCATGCATTGATTTTGTCTGGGACAAATTAAAAACTTACAACGGCATTGACTTGGCAAAAAGGACACATCAGCCAAACGGCGGGTGGTATTCCGCTTATCAGAAAGAAAGTGAGATAATCAGCACGGAGGAAATGAAAAATGATGGAACCATCTAGCCAGATTCCAAGTGGGAAAGGAGTGCCGGAAACATTCTCAGAAGAAGACGCTCCATTTGATACGGAATTTAAAGAACCCAACTCCACAAAGCCAGACTCCCTCTTATTGAAAGAAACGCCAGCAAGGGATTCTGTCGACCTAAAAAAATTTGCTCTTGGTTCATCGATGTTGGGATGGTGCATTTTCCTAATGTTTGTTTGTATTTTACTTTCCTTTTGGAATCCAGACAATGAGCTCTTAAAAAATGGATTCGAAGCCTTTAAACTCATAGTGATGACAATACTCGGATACATATTCGGCTCCAATAGTACGAAACAAGATTAAATAAAAACCGTCCAGTGCGCCAACACTGAACGGCTTTCATCGCACCTCCGAAGAGATACTATTACCAATGACAAGGCATATTGTATCATCTTCGGGATATTCAGTCAACCAGAACATCAGTTTTGGCTTGGGTGCTATTTTTATACCCAAAATCATATACTAAAACGAGGTGATACATTTGTCATACTGCATTTATTTACGAAAATCAAGAAAGGACCTGGAGGCGGAGCAACACGGCGAGGGCGAGACGCTCGCCCGCCACGAGCACGCGCTGCTTGCGCTCGCCCAGCAAAAGAACCTCCTCATCGGGAACATTTACCGGGAAGTGGTGTCCGGCGAGACCATCGCCGCCCGGCCGGTCATGCAAAAGCTCCTGCACGAGGTGGAGCAAGGGCTGTGGGACGGCGTTCTGGTGATGGAGATTGAACGTCTGGCCAGGGGCGACACGATTGACCAGGGAACGGTGCAGCGCGCCTTCCAGTATTCGAACACGCTCATCATCACCCCGGCCAAGACGTACGATCCGGGAAATGAATTTGACGAGGAATACTTTGAGTTCGGACTGTTCATGTCCCGCCGGGAGTACAAGACCATCAAGCGCAGGATGCAGGCCGGCAGGTACGCCGCCGCCCAGGAAGGGAAATGGCCGTTCAACGCCGCGCCTTACGGATTCAAACGGGTGAAGCTCGCGCACGAAAAAGGATGGACGTTGGAGCCGGACGAGCACGAGGCCGTCGTGGTGCGGCTCATCTTCCAGCTTTTCACCGGTCCCGACCGGATCGGAGTCACCCGGATTAAGCACGAATTGAACCGTCGTGGAATCAAGCCGCGCAAGTCGGATACATGGAGCGAGAGCACCATCCGGGACATTTTGCGAAACGAGACCTACGACCAGAAGGTGGCCATCGGACAGCGCAAGGTGACGATGAACATCAAGGACGGTGTCCCGTCAAAGTCACGCCCGCGCTCGTCCGAGTACATAACGGCTGCTGCCCGTCATCCCCGCATGATTGACCACGAAGTTTTTGCGGAGGCGCAAAGTTACCTCGGCCTGGGTGCGCCGAAGCCGCCGGAGTCCTACCAGACGCAAAGCCCGATTGCCGGCATCATGGTATGCGCCGAATGCGGCAAAAAGATGTACCGGCGGCCGGCCGGGAAAAGGAGTCCTTACGACAGCCTCTTGTGCAGGACGGACGGATGCCCCACGGTCGGAAGCCCTCTCAAACTGGTAGAGGAAAAAGTAATTGAATCCCTGGCGGATTGGGTTCGCGTGTACGAAATGGACGAACCCGCAATCCAAAGCAAGATTCCGGAAATGGAAAAGCTTCTGGACCAGGCCGCCGCGGATCACGAAACGTTGTTACAGCAAAAGGGGAGATTGTACGATTTTCTGGAACAAGGGATTTACTCCACCGAAATATTCCTGGAGCGTTCCAAGGCCCTGGAAGAACGCCTGGACGAGTCCTCCGCGCGGATTGACGCACTGCGCAAGGACTTGGACGACGAAAAGAAACGCGAATCCAACACGTGCAACTTCCTTCCTGCCTGCAAGACGCTTTTAAGCAATTACTGGAACTTGTCCGTCCAGGAACGGAACAAGGCCTTGAAGCTCCTCCTGGACTCGGTGGAATACAAGAAGACGTCGAAAAACAAGCGGGGTGAGAAAGACAAGGCCACTTTCGAACTGACGCTCAAGCCCAAAATACCGCGTGGTTGAGGGCTTTTCGCGTCACTTCCACAGATTACGGGATGATTCTTCCGTCCCAATGTCCGTGAGTATCCCGGTCACCTCGTTATACGGCATGGTATACCTCTGCGACAAATACCTCATGGAAGCCGCCAGTTCCCCATCCGGACCACCAAACTGACTGATGATGACCTGCGCCAGTTTCGGGTTCGTCTCCGTGATTTTTACCGGATACTGCAATCTCTTTTCATATAACCACATACACTAACATCCCCCTTCCTGCCATGGCCACGGATTTTGCGTCCAGTCCCATTTATCCGCCTTTGAATAAATAACGGTATCCATCGTCAGCGGCCCAAAATGCTTCGCATACTCCTTCAAGGCCTCATTGCGAAGCTGGCTGTACTCCTCGAAACACTCCAATGCCTCCTCGTCACAAGGATGCGTATCCAGATACAGTTTGATGTCGTCCACGGCAAAGCTTACTTCGTTAATATGTTGAAACAATTCCTTTCTGTTTGGACACTCACTCATCGATTACAGCCTCCTCTCCCCAGAAACGGCATATCCAGTTCCTCAAAGACCGTCCCGACCTGCAACGCCTTATGGGCACAATACAAGTCGCCCCAATCCTGCCATGGCACGTAGGCCATCGCAAGCGGCATTCCTTTTAGTCGATCCTTACGGCGGCAACCGCATTCCTTCTCTTCCTCACGTTCACATCCACACTCCCTATTTTCCTGACATCCGCAGC
This sequence comes from uncultured Lachnospiraceae bacterium, assembly GCA_949915905.1. Taxonomy (GTDB): domain Bacteria; phylum Bacillota; class Clostridia; order Lachnospirales; family Lachnospiraceae; genus Schaedlerella. Next base: position 3,516 of record CATLEQ010000387.1, read on the forward strand.
CACAATCCCTGCTTTCCTGGCGTTCGCAGCCGCAATCCCTGCTTTCCTGGCGTTCGCAGCCACATTCTCTCTCTTGGCGCTCACAGCCGCACCTTTCTTCCTCCCGACGTTCACGGCCAC
>CATLEQ010000388.1 GCA_949915905.1 uncultured Lachnospiraceae bacterium
GTGGCAGAAGCCACGGCAAAGAAAAAAACAGACTTTTCCAAGGTGGAATTTTTTACGTATGACGAAGGTTTGTGCGTACAGTGCATGCACGTCGGACCGTATGACGACGAGCCCGCGACGATAGAGGCCATGGACGCGTTCGCCGGGGAGCAGGGGTGCGTTCCCGACATGGGCGGCATTCGCCGTCACCACGAGATTTATTTGAGCGATGCGCGAAAATGCAAACCGGAAAATTTGAAGACGGTGATTCGGCATCCTCTGAGCCGGTTAGCACAGTGACTGACCCGGAGCTGAACAATAACTTGCCTCGAGCGCACGGTTTCACTGCTGTTTGGACACCCCCCGTGAAAAGGAACCATTTAAAGAGCTGTTTTGAAAAATGGGTTGTGAAATAGGTGAAAAACAGTTATACTTTCTATAAAAGGGACGAAGCGTGCTTCTCATATGCGGCTTACGGCCGCGAAAGGTTAAAAACCACATGTCATGTGAGTGGAAAGCGAGGAAACTTTTATGGCGAGGACGGTGGCAATCGGGCATCAGAATTTTGAAATCATACGGGAAAATGATTTTTTTATATTGATAAAACGGACTTTATCCGCGAGTGGTGGGATGGCGGAGACAGCGTGACTCTGATTATGCGCCCCAGGCGTTTCGGAAAAACATTGACGATGAGCATGGTGGAGCAGTTTTTTTCCGTGGACTATTCCAATCGGGCGGATTTGTTTGAGGGATTGTCCATTTGGAGCGAGGAGCGGTATCGGATGATGCAAGGTACTTATCCGGTTATTAGCTTGTCCTTTGCCAATGTCAAAGAATCGGATTATAAGACGACACGGGAAAAATCCACAGACATAAGCCCGTTTTTTAGTTCTTCAATTAAGAGAGAGGACGGAATACCCATGTCATTTTCCACCCATTTTAGAAGCATGCTATACATGCCGCCCACGCTATATGCCAGTAAATATGGAAGGAGTGAAGAGTAAGTATCTGCCGTTTCCTTAGAGCGGACATATTCAAAAACATTGAATGAGTATTTGTAAGAACCCTCAAAGAGAAGTGCTAACAAATGATTCCGCTTTAAAAGTGACAGTAATTCTTTGCGTTCTTCACAAAAATCAAAATAGCATTGTACGACATCCCAGTAATGGCGTATTTGCCGTGATTTTACTTGTGAAAAGCATTCTTTGTACAAGCTTTCGAAAAAGAAATTTATCAGTTCTTCTTTGTTTTTGAACAGCCGATAGAAAGTCTTTCTTGAAAGACCGGCCTCTTGTGAAATTTGTGTAATTGTGATTTCCTTGAAATCGTATTGTCCCAAAAAAGCGATTCAATTCAAAACGCCGGAAACCTACACACGACTAAATACGATAATATCCAAGAGGCTTTGTCTGCCGGAAAAACGAAAGAGGTATCACAATCCATTTATCAAGGCGGCGGATTTAATGGTGGATAGACAGTGTGTTGAGGGAAAAGATGGATTATATGTAGAATGATGAAAAGTCCTTTGAAAAAATTATGATTTTCTGCAAAATAAAGAGGCGAATGTGAAAAGTGTGTTTTCACATTCGCTCTTTTTCGGCGTTTTATAGGATTGCGGGAGAGCGGAATGGGATGCTCCATTCGCCCTTTCCCCCGAATAGTTCATCGTGGCTTTCGTCTGGCAGTTCTATACGGGCATGTACGCCGTCCGGTATCTCGACTTGCAACATAAATACATCACCGTCGTGTTTCCACTCGGAAACGATGGTTCCTTTGCAGCTTTCATATTCTGCCCTGGCAAATGTCAGGCTTCCGCCGGGAAATGGCCGGATTAACACCTCTTCAAATCCCGGCTTTAGCGGACGGATTCCGGCACAATGGGAAAATAGCCATGCCACCACGGCTCCGGGGGCGTAATGGTTATGGGAATCTACCGGCTCCCCTTTTTCCGTGATGCCTTCCCAGTTTTCCCAGACGGTGGTGGCACCCTTCGATACTGCATAAAGCCATCCGGGTTGTTTCGTGTTTTCAAGCATTCTATATGCGGTGTCTGCATAACCATAATCCGTCAATACTTGTAATACTTGCCAGGTGGTCAAAAACCCGGTGCCGATTTTATATTCTCCCGCGATACACATTTCATTTAGTTTGGCCGCAATCGTTTCTGCCGCGGTGCCGTCGACGAGATGCATGGACAACGGCCGGACATACTTGCACTGTCTCTTAGAGACGACGTTTCCATTTTTTAGAAAATGGCGTTTATATACCTCTTTTAATTTGCAGGACAATGCATGGAATTTTTGATAATCTTTTTCATGCCCTAAAATGGCGGCCATCTCCGCAAGCTGTGTCGTCGTTTTGAAAAACCATGCCGTCGTCACTTCCGTGTCAGGGTAAATCATGGCTTTCATGTAGTCTTGTACCATGTTGGAGCCGGGTTCCAGCCATTCTCCAAAATGAAATCCCGTGTCTATAATGTATTCCCGGTCTTTCCAACTCTTGAAGATCGATTTGGGATTTTGCACTTTTGCTTTGTTACAGTTAAAGATTACAAAACGTTTTACCGTCTCGTAAACGTCTTCCAATATCTCTTTTTCACCATAAAACCGGTAAAGCGTCATGGCGACATTGGCGATTCCGTTAGACCATCCCATACAGCCCCAGGTGTCGCTCACCCCTTCCGGAGTCGGAACCGTGAAGGGAAGGTTGCCGTCCGCTTGTTGCTCTAACTTATAGTCTTGCAGCCATTTTGTCAAAAACTGTCTTGGATGTGTCAGATAGCAGGCGGTTTCGGCAAATACGGAAATGTCTGCCGTCCAGCCGACTCTTTCTCTGGTGGGGCAATCCGTGGGTATGTCCACGAAGTTTGATTTCTGGCTCCATTTTACATTGCTTACAAGCTGATTGACCATTGGGTTTGAGCAGGTAAAGTTCCCGGCTTCGGGCAGGGACGAATAAATGGCGATGGCCAGGAAGTTTTTCGCACTCACCTGCTCCGGCCAGTTATCCAGCTTTACGTAGCGAAAACCGCAAATCAGAAAGTGTGCAAAATACTCCTGCGTGCCGTCTTTTAGCGTATATTTCAGGCGTTGTAATTCATTGGAAACAGCATTTCCCGTTCCTTTTATTTTCATATTTTTTTGCGTGAAATTTCCATTTTCATCCAGGACTTCGCCCATCCGCAATTCTACCGTATGTCCGCTTTTCCCGGATACGCGGAACCATATCCTTCCCGACATGTTTTGCCCAAAGTCGAGGACGGTCTCGCCATTTGGCGTATGTAAGACGTTTGGCTCGAAGGTTTCCTGAGGCAATATCGGCGCGCCTTCGTGAGGAATTACGATTCCCGGGTAGGTGGTTTTGGAAACGCCGTGCCAGGCAGAATCGTCATATTGCGGTAGCGTCCAATTTTCTAATTCCATGCGGGCATCGTAAATCTCGTCGATTTTCAAGTCATTTTCTCGTAATGGTCCGTTCTGCGTGGCCAAGGTGCTTTCGTTGGATTCGATTACTTCCAGACTGCCGTCATCATAACGGATTTCCAGATGACACATCCAGGCAATCTTTTCGCCGAAGCCGTTTCGTTTGCTTCCCGCCCCGAGTCCGCCGCGATACCAGCCGTCCCCTACGACGGCAGCCACCACGTTTTT
>CATLEQ010000389.1 GCA_949915905.1 uncultured Lachnospiraceae bacterium
GGTGTTTGCCGCCAATTTGTATGAACGGCTGGGGTACGCGGTCGTGCCGGACGGGAAAGAGTCCAGACACGACATCATTCAGGCCGTGACGCTTCAAAGCGCCGAGGGCGTGATTGCGTTTTGCCAGGGCGTTCAGGCGGCGGCGCCGGTGGACAGCTATGTGACCCCGGAACCGTGGGCGATGCCCGGCTATGACAGCGACGTCATCATGGCGGCCGGAGCCTTCGTACAAGGCTCGTCGATTGAATTGAGCGCGGACGCGCCGATAAAGGAACCATACGCGGTGTATTTCCAGGGCGGGCTGACCTGGCCGAGCGCGAAATTGGGAATTTTGAAATCCCTGCAATCTCTGGTCGATGCCGGCGTGGTGTCAAAAGAACAAGTGGAAGGGCTGGCTTAATGGGACGCGTGATTGTAATCGGCGGCGGGGCATCCGGCATGATGGCGGCCATTTCGGCGGCCGCAGAAGGGGCAAAAGTAACCATTGTCGAACATAAAGACCGAATCGGGAAGAAATTGTTGTCAACGGGAAATGGAAAATGCAATTTTACAAACGCCCATCAGACATCCGATTATTATTTGTCTGACAATAAGGGATTTGCGTGGGATATCGTCCGCCAATTCGACCAGAAGGCCGTTTGTGACTTTTTTGGGGAATTGGGCATTTATCCAAAAGAGCGGAATGGCTATTATTATCCTTACAGCGGGCAGGCTTCCTCCGTACTGGATGCTTTGCGGATGGAGCTTTTACGGCTCAGGGTGGAGATTTTGACCGGGCAGGAGTGCGAGGGCATTTTCCGGAAAGGCAAGAAACTTTGTGTAAAGCTTCCCGAAAAAGAGCTTGTCGGTGACTGCGTGATAGTGGCTGCCGGTTCGAGGGCGGCGGCCGCGACGGGATCGGACGGCTCCGGCTACAAGCTGGCAAAAAAATTGGGACACCATGTCATTGCTCCTTTGCCTGCCCTGGTGCAGTTAAAATGCGCGGAAAATTTCTATAAAAGCATTTCCGGGGTGCGCATTTTGGGAACGGTATCCCTTTTCCTAAAAGAAGGGGGGAAGGAGCGGCTTCTTTCGTCAGACATGGGGGAAATCCAATTGACCGCATACGGGATTTCCGGCATCCCCGTCTTTCAGGTAAGCCGTTATGCGGCGAGGGCGTTGCATGAGGGAAAAAAGGTGACGGCACGTCTGGATTTCATGCCGGAACTTTCGAAAGATGAGCTTATGGAAATGCTTTTGCAACGTGCCGGGACGCGTCCGCAGAAAAGGGCAGAGGAGTTTTTGACGGGACTGTTTCCGGCAAAATTAAATTCTCTATGGCTTCGATTGTGCCGAATCGAGAGGGAAAAGAAAGCGGGAAATCTGAAAATAGAAGAGTTACAGGCATTGACGACGGTCGTCAAGGAATTTGTGACGGATATTGTCGCTACCAATTCTTACGAGCAGGCACAGGTGTGTTGCGGCGGGGTCGATACCAGGGAGGTAAACCCGCATACTTTGGAATCGAAGTTGATTCCAGGTGTATATTTTGCCGGGGAAATTCTGGACGTGGACGGCCCTTGCGGCGGTTACAATTTGCAGTGGGCGTGGTCGAGCGGCCACGTGGCGGGAAAGGAGGCGGCACATGCTTCGCATTAGTCAGTTAAACATCAGGCCGGAAGAGCTCGAAAAAGAGGAAGCAGACCAGGTGCGGGAAAAATTATTAAAAACCTTGCATTTAAGACCGGAGGATGTATTGGAATGCCATATTTTCAAGCGTTCTATCGACGCGCGGAAAAAACCGCAAATATTTTATTCCTATACCGTTGACTTCTGCGTTTCAAATGAAAAGAAACTTCTTTCCAAATATAAAAATCGATTGCAGCATGTCACGCATGTAAAATATAAGACTCCCGTTCACGGCAACTTGTCCCTGCCCATGCGTCCGGTCGTTGTCGGTGCCGGACCGGCGGGGCTTTTCTGTGCTTATCTGTTAGCATTGGAAGGGTATCGCCCGATTCTTTTAGAGCGCGGGGCGGCCGTGGATGAACGGATGCAGGACGTGGAAACATTCTGGAAAAGCGGCGTGTTAAATCCTTCCTCGAACGTACAGTTCGGAGAGGGCGGAGCCGGTACGTTTTCCGACGGAAAGCTAAATACCATGGTGAAGGAACAACATGGCAGGAATCGGTTCGTGTTGGAGACTTTTGTAAAATTTGGCGCGCCCGCATCGATTTTGTATGAGCAAAAGCCGCATATCGGAACGGACATTTTGGCGGATGTCGTACGCAATATGCGCAAGGAGATGATTCAGTTGGGCGGTGAGGTTCGATTTCATTCCCAGGTCACAGAAATCGAGGCGGGGTCTAACGAGTCAGGAAAATCCATAAAAAGCGTTACGATTAACGGCAGGGATAGATTGTATACATGCATACTCGTACTGGCGATCGGCCATAGTGCGCGGGATACATTCGATTTGCTGCACCGGCACAAGCTCGCCATGGAGCCAAAATCGTTCGCGGTGGGCGTGCGCATCGAGCATCCGCAGAGAATGATACAGGTTGCCCAATACGGGGAGGAGATGGCGGACAGACTGCCGCCCGCTTCCTACAAGTTGACGCACAATCTGGAGAATGGCAGGGGCGTCTATAGCTTTTGCATGTGTCCCGGCGGTTACGTGGTCAATGCTTCGTCGGAAGAGGGACGTCTGGCCGTCAATGGCATGAGCAATTCACGCCGTGACGGGGAAAATGCCAACAGCGCCGTGATTGTCACGGTCACACCGGAAGATTTCGGAACCGAATCGGCACTTTCGGGGGTGGAATTCCAGCGAAGGCTGGAGGAGAAGGCATATGAACTAGGGGAAGGAGACATCCCGGTGCAGCGGTTTGATGATTTTTGCGGGAATCGTCCCACGACAAAGCTGGGCGAAATCATTCCGCAGACAAAGGGTGGATACCGGCTTGCCAACGTGCGTTCCATATTCACGCAGGAACTTGCGGCTTGTCTGGAACAAGGGATTTTGGCAATGGAGAAAAAAATTCATGGCTTTGCCCGGGGAGACGCCGTTTTGTCAGGCGTGGAAAGCCGCACTTCCTCGCCGGTTCGCCTCGTGCGGGATGAAAACTTTGAAAGCAATATCGGCGGGATATACCCTTGCGGCGAGGGCGCGGGATACGCGGGGGGCATCACCTCGGCCGCCATGGACGGAATGAAGGTGGCCGAGGCCATCATGCGGAAATATCGTTGAAGACGCATTCGCGGCTAACTATTATTCACAGAATTTTTCGAAATAAAACCTATACACATTTTGGAAATTGTGATAGAATAATGCAGAACAAACAAGATGAACCAAGTATATGATACATGGAAACAATGAAAGAAATGAACACGGAAGAGCGCCCTTATGAAAAGTGCGAGAAATTCGGAGCGGCAAATCTTACAGATGTAGAGTTGCTCGCTGTTTTGTTGCGCAGTGGAACAAAAGGGGAAAATGCCATGCAGGTTGCCCGCCAGATTTTGCACCCGTCATTTGCCGCGAGCGGGATTTTAAACATCCACCAGTGGTCTTACGAGCAGCTTAAGCAGGTCAAGGGAATCGGCAGGGTGAAGGCCGTCCAGATTTTGTGCCTGTCCGAGCTGT